>CAZLDN010000082.1:0-22446 GCA_964558355.1 uncultured Candidatus Solibacter sp. | reverse complement strand
TACTCATGCTCGGGAAGGAGTACCCATTCGCAATGTCACGACGATCCAGATCCGAACAAGCCCGCATCAACGGGCGGAGGGTACGGGCTACGCGCGGCCGGTAACAATTCCCATTTACTCCCGTCAAGTTGCGTCGGTCAGACGCCTACGCTTGAAGGTGGCCTTGTGCGTGCCCATCCCGAAGGCGGGAGGTCATTTGCCTTCACCATCGCCTTGTTCAAATGGTCACAACTTTGTCGGAGTCGCGCACGATCTCGTAATGGTCCTTAAGAGTCGAGAGTGGGCATATCTCTGATCCTTCAGCGTTGCGGAGTTTCAGGCAAGTCCCGCAGGCCAGAAATTCACCACCCGCGTCGAGTACTTTCCGCGCTTCGCTCTTCACGTCGAAGACCGCGTCCTCGATGGAGTCGATCTCTACGCCTTTGCCCGAGAGGAAGATGCGCACCTGGTCTCCCTGCCGCAGGCTGTAAAGGGCCAAGCGTAATGCGTTGAATACCGTTTCCGGTTCAGTCTGAGTGATAATCATTCCGAGCTTCATGCGTTCTCCTGTGAGGGCATTGTCGGCTGAGATCTCGAACTACAGCTTGATCGGGACGCCATGGATTCTTCCGCCAGCCTTTATCGCCCAGCCGATCAAGGTTCGCCTGGGACCCACCGGCGCCAGCCACCATTTCTCAAACAGCACCTTGCCCCAATGCCACGCCGCACCGATTTGGCGCAGTTGCACATTGGGCGCGGGTTCGGCGAAGAAATTGCCGAAGGCGAAGCCGGCAAGATCCTCGCCGGCCTCCAGCATGCAGTACCCGTCGCCGCAGAATGCCGCCTCGCACGGCCGCCCTTCGATCTCCGCCGCGATTTGTTGGGCAACGACCTCGGCCTGCACGTGAGCGAACACGCCCGCCTTTGGCAGCATCAGAGGCACTTCCGGTTTCCACCGTCCCGGTATCGGGATCGCCGTGACATCGCCGATGGCGTAGACGCCGCTTTGGCTCGTACGTAGAGTCCGGGGATCGACGGGAATCCAGCCGGCTTGGTTGGTCAATCCACTTTCGACAACAACCTTGGGCGCCCGATGAGGAGGTATCGCGACCAGCAGGTCATAGCCGAATTGCGCCCCGTTCTCGAAAGTCATCTTCCTTGAGCCCGGATCAACGGCGATCAGTTTGTGGAGAGGGTGAAACTCGATGCCCTTCGATTGGAGCATCGCGCGCACGGCCTCGCCAAGCTGCGGACCCGCAACCGGCATGGGCTGTGGCTCGGGCGTGAAGAGATGGATCTCGACTTTCGCCGGCAGGCCGCGCCTGCGGAAATGGTCTGCGATCAGCATGGCCCCTTCGTGGGGCGCTCCGGGACACTTGTACGGCATTGCGGAAACCACTACGGCGATGCGTCCACCGTCGAAAGCGCTGAGGGCGTCCCGAAGGCGGGCGGCGCCGTCGGCGGTGTAGAAGGTGTGCGAAGCGGCGGCCAGCCCTGGGATCGCATCGGGAGCCAGATCGGCGCCCAACGCCACGACCAGGTAATCGTAAGTGATCTCAGCCGCGCTGGTTCGCACTTTCCGGAGGGCGGGATCGATGCCGAGAATTTCCGCATGGACGAGTTCGACGCCCCGGCGCAGTAACCCCGCCAAGGGCCGGCGGATCTGGTCCGGCTTGCGATCGCCGGTCATCACCCACAGAAACGAAGGGGCGAAAGCGTGCTCCGCGTTTTTCTCCAGCAGCACCACGCGGTGCATGGCCGGGAGCTGGCGGCGAAGCTCGTTGGCGGCCACAATCCCTCCGACGCCACCACCAAGAACCACGATCGTTGATTTCATCCCGTTTCCTTTCCTTGTCACGACTGGTCACCTCGAAGGCGCTCGACCACGCCGGCTATCACCTCGATGGCGGCGTCAATATCCGCCGCGGACGTGGTTCGTCCGGTCGAGAATCGGAGAGTTCCCCGCGCCCATTCCTCCGGAACCTGCATGGCTTCCAGCACGTGAGAGATGCGCACCTGTCCCGAGTGGCATGCCGCACCGGCGGAGGCCGCCACCCGCGACTCGATCTCCGCCAACAAAACGTTCGCATCCACACCTCTTACGCTGAGGCTGAGGGTATTCGGCAGCCTCCGCTCCGGGTGGCCGTTCACCTTGAGGTGGGGGATTCGAGTACGGAGGCCGGTTTCGAGCCTGTTGCGCATGGCCGCCATGTGATCGTGGTTCGCGGCCAGGCCGCGCAATGCGATCTCGCACGCCTTGCCGAGGCCGGCAATTTCGAGGACATTCTCCGTGCCGGGCCGGCGGCCGGACTCCTGACCCGCGCCCTCCATCAATTGCTCCAGAACGACTCCCGAACGGATGTACAGCGCGCCCACGCCCTTGGGCGCGTACAGCTTGTGTCCGGCAATCGAGAGCAAGTCCACCCCCAAGGCGTCAACCTCCGCCGGGATTTTTCCAACGGACTGCGCCGCGTCAGTGTGAAAAGCGATGCCCCGCGCCTTCGCAAGCTGTGAGATTTCCCCAATAGGCTGGATGGTTCCCACCTCGTTGTTCGCATGCATCAACGTGATCAGGATCGTCCGCGGCCGGATGGCTTTCTCAACATCGCCGGCGCTGACCAAACCGTATTCATCCACGGGCAGATAGGTGATCTCAAACCCTTCCCGGCGGAGACGCTCGCAGACGGCCGTCACGGCAGGGTGTTCGATCCTGCTGGTAATGATGTGCGTACCCTGACTTCGCCGGGCCAGCGCAATCCCTCGGATCGCGTGGTTGTTCGACTCGGTTCCGCCACTGTTGAAGAGAATCTCGCCAGGTGAGCAGTTTAGAAGCGCGGCCACTTGTGCGCGGGCAGCCTCGACTGCCTCGCGGGTCTTCCTTCCATACCAATGGGAACTGGCTGGATTGCCGAAGTGCTCCTCAAGATAGGGGCGCATCGCCTCGATCACCTCGGGATCATGCGGCGTCGTAGCGTTGTAGTCCAGATAGATCGGACGCTTGGCTTGAGTCACTGATACTTAGCTCCTTCCCGGGATCGAACTTGACGCTTCGAGCGAAGACCGAGTGCCTACGCCTCCTCGCCGATGGCGACCGGAAGTCCTCGATCCTGCCAGTCAGGCACCCCGTCTTCGAGTCGAAATGCGGTAAATCCCCGGCTTCTCAGCATCTCCACTGCTTCCACTGCGAGCACGCAGTAAGGACCACGACAGTAGGCCACGATTTCACGCTCGTGTGGCAGGTCCGCAAGACGGCGTTCCAGTTCCTTCAGTGGAATGGATATGGCGCCCGGTATATGCCCGGCGCGGTACTCCTCGGATGGCCGGACGTCCAGCACCGTCACTGAGCCGTCCCGCACTTTGGCCAGGAGCTTCTCGCGGTCTACCGCCTGCAGATCTTGACGCGCTTCCAAAAACCGGCGCGTGATCTCCCCGATCTCAGCCAGCCGAGTCTCGGCAAGGGATCGAAGGGACAGAAAGAAGTGACACACCTGCTCGTCAGCCAGGCGGTACGTGACAAAAAGGCCCGACTTTTCAGCCTCCACTAGACGCGCCTCCCGGAGCAACTTGAGGTGTTGAGACGCATTCGCCGACCCCAGCCCAGCCTCCTTTGCCAGGGATTCCACGGTCCGGGGGCCCTGACAAAGCAGTTCGAGAAGTTCCAGCCGGCTGGGATTCGAGATGGCCTTCCCGATCCGTGAAAAATGCTCGTAGATGGCGCTCTTGAATCGGCGATCCGAAGAACTGGGTGGCATCATTTCACCCCTTTCTCGACCGGAAAGCCCTTCTTGACCCAGTTCAGCGTAAGGTTGTCCGGAAGATGCAGGACCTTCACCCGGCTGAACCCCAACTGCTGCAGTTTCGTATAGGCCGGGCGAATGTTGGGACACACATTCCACGGACAACAGCCGCAATAGAGGACGATCTGCTCGTCCTTCCCGATACTCTGCGTCACTGCCTGCAACGCCGTCAGACCATCGGGTTCCGACGCTGGCCCGACGTATTTCGCGCCCGGAATATGAGCTTTCCGATACAGCACACCCGGACCGGCATTAAGAATGAGCGGCTTCTTGGTCGCTGGATTGGAGACAACATTTGCCAATTCACCGGCCTCGATCAGCCGGCCGGACTTCCAAGGCTCGACGCGCTCCGGCGCCTGAGGTGAGTTGACCTGCGCCTGAGCCGGCTCCTCGACGCCAGCGCTGCCAGCCTTGCAGGATGTCATCACAATGGCAGCGGCCACCACGACGAGTGTTGAGGCTACAGCAACTCCGCCTCTGCCCAATTCCTCGAGAATGCGCATCGCTAATCCAGTACCTCACTTTCCTGGCCAAGGGCCTCATGCCCCCGGTTCACCGGCTATCGGGCCGAACAAACCATGCTCTGGCCTCATGGTCCAGAAGCTTGCGCCCACACGGTCAAGCACTTCATAATATACTGAAGTACTGCATAGCGGCAAGATCCTACTTCGCCCGGAGGACCTAGTACATTGATCCTATTTGCCTTGTTGGTAGCCTCCGCGAGTAGTCTTGCGCCGATATGAGACAGGGTCGTCGCGCCAAGCATGAGTCAACAAGCAATCTGGCGACTTCTGGGATGAGGAAGATCTCTGCATCATGTCGAATCAACACCATGACCTACCCCTACTGAAACATGCGCTGGGCGCTCCAAGCGTCTTCACCCCCGAATCTCTGATAGCGGCGGTTCGGGAGGAACGAAGACTTCCTCCCGACCCTGTGCCCGAAGTTTGTGTTCTTGAATTCGACGGTGACCTGACTGACTGGCTCGTGGCCACGGGCCGCGCTCAACGCCTCCACCCCTGGGCGTGCTTCCACACAACGATGGAGGGCCTCGATGTGGACGGCGTGAAGATCGGCGTGATAGCCCGCACGATCGGCGGTCCTTACGCGGTCCTGGTGGCTGAGCAACTGGCGAGCTCCGGCGCCAAGATCATCCTGGGGCTGACCTCCGCCGGCCGGGTTTCACCGAGCCTCCCCATCCCAAGTTTGGTCATCGCTTCGAGTGCGCTTCGGGACGAGGGAACGTCATACCACTACATGCCCGCATCGGAAACCGTTGATAGCGATGCCAACCTGACGGAAGCGCTCCGGCAAAACCTCTCTTCCCTCGGCTTGCCGGTTGTTCCTGGAATCGTTTGGACGACGGATGCTCCGTATCGCGAAACCGCCGAGCAGTTGGAGCGACACGCCCAGGACGGCGTCCAAGCAGTCGAAATGCAGGCCGCCTCGCTATTTGCGTTTGGCGCGGCGCGAAATGTCCGCTGTGGTGTAGTGGCTCATGTGACCAATGGACTCGATCATGCCACGGATGATCAGTTCGACAAAGGCTCGCACGAACTCGCATTCGAGATATTGAAGCAGATGGCTCGCGCCGCGCTGCAAAGCCTGCGGAATCGCGGATCGTGAACGAAGCTCTCAGATGGCGGGGTCGTCTGGCGATAGCTGACGAATGGCGGCGTCAAGCATCTGCCTGTGGTCCGCAAGAATGGCATCAGCCATGAGAATCAACACAATACGAGGCAACTGGCTCGGACGTTCAGCCAAGGTGGACTCGCCTGCCTCCACAGCCAGAACGTGGGCCTGAGTCACGGTGTAACAACGTTAGGAACTTATCGGCGAATCGTTGATTTCAGGTTGGAAGTGATTACCGCGGCGAACAGGTGCACGCCTACTTCTTCGCCCCCACGGGCTTCGCGCCTCGTGGCCACGTGACCTCCGCATACATCCCCGGAGCGAGCGCCCCTGAACCGTTCTCGACGTCCAACTCAACAGGCAAGGTCCGCGTCGCCGCATCCAGTGAACGCGCTTGACGCGCCACCACGCCCGTGAACACGCGCCCGGGGTGTGCGGGAACGCTGAACTGTACTCGTGCGCCGAAGGGAATCCACGCCATCTCCGCCTCTGGCAATGCCACTTCAAGCCGCAGCTTGGACACCTGTTCGATCTCCAGCAGGGCGCCGCTCTGTGGCGTGGCCAGCGCACCCGGATGCACGCGCCGGACGGTGACCACTCCGCTGAACGGCGACGTGATTCGCAGGTACGCTTCAAGCTCCTTCAGCGATTGCGCGTATGCGCCTGCCGCCGCGGCTGACCGCTCGAGTGCCAGCCCCGCTGCCTGACTTGCCTGCACAATTTTCTCTGTCTGGACAATGTCGTTCTCGGCCACCGCGCCGGCTGTCTTCGCCGCCGCCCTCAGACGCGCCAATGTACTCTCCTCCGCCGAAAGCCGGGCCTCGGCCTCCGACTTCTGCGCCCCAATCGCAAGTCCCCGGGCTTCGGCTTCCGCGATCTGCGCCTTCATCTCCGGGGCCGACAGGCGTATCAGCAACTGCCCCTGTTTGACAATGCTGCCGCGGTCCACCTCCACCGCGTCCACGATACCCGTGACGCGCGATGCCAGCGAAACGCGTTGCCAGGGCTTCAATTCGCCCGGCAGTTTGACCGTCTGGGCCGCTAGCGGCAGCGCCAGGCAGGGAATCAGAATCAGGCTAAGTTTCTTCATACCATTTGCTCGTTGGATCAGTGGGGTCCAGTGACGCGCTGGCCGCGCTCGCCCCCCTCATCAGAACCGCATAGACAGCAGGCAGCACCGTCAGCGTCGCCAGCGTCGCAGCCACCAGCCCCCCGATGACGGCGCGCCCCAGCGGCGCCGTCTGCGATCCGCCCTCGCCCATGCCCAGCGCGATCGGCAGCATGCCCGCGGTCATCGCCGTGGCGGTCATCAGAATCGCCCTCAGCCGTCCCGTTGCGCCCAGTCTGGCCGCATCGAGAGGATCCGCCCCATCCCGCCGCGCGGATTCGGCGAATGAACACATCAGGATTGCGTTGGCCACCGCGATGCCTGTCGCCATCACCGTCCCCATGAACGACTGCACGTTCAGCGTCGTGCCGGTCAGCACCAGCGCGACCGCCGATCCCGCCAGCACCGCCGGCGCGGTCGACAGTATCGCGGCAGACACTCGAAACGACTGGAAGAACGCCGTCAGCAAAAGGAAGATCGCGGCCAGCGACAGCAGAATCCCCATGAACAGGTTCTCCGCCGTCGCCTCCAACGGCGGTATCTGGCCTCTCAACTGCACCTTTGCTCCCTTCGGCGGATCCCCCGCCCTCTTCACCGAGGCTTTCACCTGCTCGGCCGCCTCGCCCAAGGCCACGCCCTGGATATTCGCCGTCAGGCTCACCACCCGCTGCATGTTGTAGTGCTCCACCGATCCCATCGCCAGGCTCGTCCCAATCTCAGCCACGTCTTCGAGCGCAGGCCGCACCGCGCCCCCTCTCATCACCGGCACCGCGCCAACGGCCGCTACTGAATCCATCTGCTGATACGGAATCTCCACCTGGATCTGAAAAGCGTTGCCCGACTTCGGATCGCGCCAGTAGTTCGGCTCCACGAACCGGCTCGACGACGTTGCCGCCACCAGCGAGCGGGCGACGCTCGACATCGTTAATCCATGCATGCCCGCTTTCACCCGGTCGATCTTCACATCCAGCACCGGGTAGTCCAGCGCCTGTGAGTAGCCCAGGTCTCTGAGGACGCTCAGCTTCGACAACTCGCCCCTCAGTTTCTCCGCGTGGACCCGGCTCGCCGCCAGGTCCGGACCCTGCACCGCAACCTCGATCGGCGTCGGCGATCCGAAACTCATCACCTGCCCGATGATGTCGCCGGGCTCGAACGCGAACTTCACGCCCGGCATCCGCGCCTTCAGCGCTTCTCTCAACGTTTCCTTGAGGTCATCCCCAAACAGTGTGGCCTCCTTGGTCAACTGGACCTTCAGCACGCCCTCATGCGGTCCGCCCGTCCACAGGTGCACTGTATTGATCGGATAGCTCGGCGGCTGCACTCCGATGAAGGCCGTACTGATGGCCACATTCTTCTTTCCCGCCACCTGCTCGATCACGCCCAACGCCTTCAAGACTTCCTGTTCGGTCTTTTCGATTCGGGTTCCGGACTGCGCGCGAATTCTCAGTTGAAACACCCGTTCGCCGGATGCGGGAAACACCTCCCGCCCGATCATCGTCGAGGCGCCCCACAGCAATGCCAGCGCGCTCACCGTGTAGAACATCGCCAGCGGCCATCGGAAGCGAACCACCCAGGCGACGTACTTCTCATACCATCCCCTCATCCCACCCCCGTCCCCGTGCCCGCGCCCTTTCCTGAGCAGCCACACCGACATCACCGGAACCAGGGTCGATGACAACAGATAGGACGAGATCATCGCGAAGCCGACCGCCAGCGCCAGCGGCACGAACAACTGCCTCACCACGCCCGTCATGAAAAACGCCGGCGCGAAGACCGACAGGATCGAGACCATCGCCAGCAGCCTCGCCGTCGCCGTCTTCCTGCACGCGTCCAGCACCGCCCCGGCACGGCCCATGCCCGTTGCCAGGTGCGTGTGAATGTTCTCGATCTCCACCGTCGCCTCGTCCACCAGGATGCCTACCGCCAGCGCCAATCCCCCCAGCGTCATGATGTTCACTGTCTGGCCCACCGCCCACAGCATGATGACCGCCGAGAACAGCGCCGCCGGAATCGTCGTCATCACGATCAGCGCGCCCCTCCAGTCTCGAAGAAACAACAGCACCACCAACCCCGTCAGGATCGCGCCCAGCCACCCTTCGTTCACCAGGTTCCGGATCGCCGAAGACACGTACGTGCTCTGGTCGAACTCAAGCGAGACGCTCACGTCGTCCGGCACCGCCGCTCTCATCTCGGGCAACGCCTTCTTCACCCGCTCGATGACTCTCAGCGTCGATGCGTCGGCGCGCTTGGTCACCGGGATGTAGACCGTCCTTTTGCCGTTCACGTGCGCATAGCCCGTCACGATGTCCGTACCCGTCTCGATCGTCGCGATGTCCCGGAGGTAGACGGCCGGATTCGTCCCCGGCCTCACGGGCGCGTCCAGCAGTTCATCAAGGTTCGCGCTCAGCGTGGCATTTGTCGTCGCAATGTAATTCAGGTCTCCAATCCGCACGTTGCCGGAGGGAGAGACTACGCTCGCCTTGTTCACGGCCGAGATTGCCTCTTCAGGCGACACCCGGTACTGCCGCAATTTCATCGCATCCAGCCGCACGACAACCGACTTCTGGTTGCCCCCAAACGGCGGCGGCGCGGACACCCCTTCGAGTGTCGCGAACAGCGGCCTCACCCGGTTGATCGCGATGTCCTGCATCTCCCCCGTCGGCCGTTTCTCGCTGCGAAACACCAACTGCCCCACAGCCACCGACCCGGCATCGAATCTCGTGATGAACGGCGGCACCGTCCCCGGCGGCATGAACGCCCGCGCCCGGTTGACATACCCCACCACCTCAGCCATCGCCTGGCTCATGTCCGTGCCCTGATGAAACACCAACTTCATCAGCGACACACCCTGCACGCTCTTCGACTCCACATGCTCGATGCCCGTGATGTAGAGGAAGTGGTACTCGAAGTAGTAGGTGAGGAACCCCTCCATCTGCGCCGGGTCCATGCCGCCGTAGGGTTGTGCGACATAGACCGTCGGATTGCCGAGGTTCGGGAAGATGTCCACCGGCATCCGCTGAACGGCCAGGAAGCTGAACAAAGCGATTGCCAGCACCGCGACCAGGATCGTCATAGGACGGCGTAATGCGAATCGGACGAGTCCCATGCTGGTCTCCTACCTCTTCTCCAGCAGTTTCAAGAACGGCGCCAGGTCGCCGCCGGCGATCGCCACGCCCAACTGCGCCCGCCATACGGCCAAACGCGCCAGTGCGTCGTCGATCTCGGCCTGCTGATACACCCGCTGCGCGTCAACGACTTCCATCACATCCGTTAGTCCGCTCCGGTAGCGCGCCTGCGCCTGCTCATTCACCTCCGCCGCGGCGCTGTTCTGCATCCGGACTGTCGCCACCATCTCTCTTGCGCCGTCCAACACGGCCTTCGCCTTGGCTTCTTCCGCGCTCAAGTTCTGCTTCACCATCCGCAACCGTGCCGTCTCCGAAACCAGCCTTGCCGATTCAATCCGCCGCTGCGCTCTCACCGCCGGTAGATCCCCGAGCGCGAACTGAACCGTAAACCCGACCCCCCAGTTGTAAATGTTCGGCCCCAGACCGGAAAACGCCCCGCCTGTCGTTCCATCGCCCCGCGCACCCGTCCCTCGCGCATACATCGCCGACTGCGCCAGAAACTTCGGCGCCCAGACCTTGCTGAGTTCAACCCGCCGTGCCTCGCTCACCCCCAGAACCGCCGTCTGTTCGGCCACAAATGGATGGGGTCCATGGCCGGTCTCCATCTGCCGCGGGGCCGCGCTGAACGGTCCTTGCTCGACAACCATCTCCTCCGCCTCGGCGCCAAGGAAATCCACCATCGCCCCGCGCGCCGTCTTCGCGGCCGTCTTTGCCTGAATCCACTGGCCATCCACGGCCGCCTTCTCCAGGCGCGCCCTCGCCAGGTCGTTCCCGGGCTTCAACCCGGCCACCGCCAGCGCCTCCACGGATCGCACCAGCGCATTCGCCCTTTTCACCCCCGCTTCTCCGCGTTTGACCAGTTCATCCGCCGCCAGAATCGTGAGGAAGGCGTCCGCCGCCGCCGCCTCAACCTGGAACCGGGTGCGCGCATGGGTCTTCTCCGCTCGAACCCGCTCTGCTTCCGCCGCTTCCACCTTCGCCTTTCGCTGCCCAAGGTCGAACGCTTCCCAACTCACAAGAAATCCTGTCGCCGTGCCCCACACATTCGTTCCCGCGTTCGTCGCCAGCGGCGGTCCGGAAATCGGCGCGATCACCTGCTGTGGCAGCACCATCCCGAATACGTTGTTCCGTGTCGCCCGGTTCACCTGGGCAAGATAGTCCGCCTTGGGCATATAGGCCGTCCGGGCGAGTTGCACTCCGGCCGCGGCCTCCGTCATCCCTCCCAGTGAGACCTCAATCCCCGGATACCTCTGACCAACCACACGCACCACTTCCGGCAGGCTCCATTGGCCGTATGCCGGCAACATCAGCGCCGTTGCTGCCAAAACGTGTCCAAGTCCCATCCGCGCCTCCCTCTCAGCCGGAGCGGCCAGCCAGCCGGTCCGCCAGTGCTGTGCCGTCTCATCAAGTCCCAAACTGGTATCCATCTAAAATCGCACACGCCACCGGCGACAAACAATGACAGTCTTGTCGTACGCGTCCGGCCAACCCATGCCATCCTGGCAGATTGAGCGGGAGCGCTTCGGGTGAGCGTTACGCGGTGGCGGGTTGCCAGTTGGCGGGGAGCAATTCGTCGAGGGCGCGGACCGGATGGTCGCGAGCTGGCGAACTGTCTCGAACTGAACGCGAACTGGACGCGAGGCCGGCTGGTTACCCGAATGCAATCTTCCTCGGCGGCCCGAGGGCCCGATGAGGCAAATGGATGTCTGGTCACGCTGGTTCCCAGCGTTGGCACGAACGCAACCTGGGAAGGGTCGAAGCCATGACGGTTGGTGGACGGGTTCTCGGACGGGACCACGAGAGCGTTAGGTGAAATGTGTTTTTGGCTGGCTTCTACTTATCATGGATGTCCCGGGTTCCGGGATCTGTCCGGGTTCGTCCCGGCTTCCGGGATCCGGGATCCGCATGGAGCCAAAAAGGACGGCGGTCGCTAGATCGAGGTGGATCGCTGATGGTGAACCGTCCGGGGGTGGAACAGACGGGATCGATGGGAAATGGATCTCATCCAGGCCTGATTTGTATCTTGTTACAAACATTGGTAGGACCGGCAGGACTCGAACCTGCGACCCTCTGCTTAGAAGGCAGATGCTCTATCCAACTGAGCTACGGTCCCCCTCTCGGCGAGCCTGCGGCTCGCCCCCTCCATTCTACGCAACTCCATCGGGGCATTTCACCGGGGCTCAGTCCGTCGCGTAATCGATCTCGATATGCCGAACCACCCGGCACGCCGCCCAGAGCACCAGCGCTGTCAGTCCCAATAGCCCCAGAACCGCGGCGTAGACCGGCGCCGGCGAGGCCGGAGACAGCAGCAACCGCACCAGGGCCGGCGTACCCGATTCGACTGGCGCGGGCGTCGGGCACACCGACTGCAGGTAATACAACACACTCAGTTTCTGCAGCATCGACGGCAGGAAGCCGTTGATGCCCTCCCAGAAAAGGACCACCACGATCGGCACGAGTGGGTTCTTTACCAGCAACCCGGCGGCCAGGAAGACGCTGCCATAGCCGACGCAGCCCAGCGCCGCGGCCAGTAGGTACCGCGCCAGTTCGAGCCCCGCTCCGCTGGCCCAGTATTGCTGCACCTCGACCGGATCCTGCGCCCACAGAAGCGCGCCAAAACAGAGTAGCGCGCTCAAAACGAAAATGACAGTCGAAGCAACCAGGCCCGATGCGTACTTGCCCAGCAATAGGACCTCCCGGCGGGCTGGAGCGAGCAGCCAGAAGTGCAGCGTCTTGTCCAGCATCTCGCCTCGGAACAGGTTCAAAAAGATGCCCAGGCAACCAAAAAAGACGGCCACGCGCAGGAAAAAGAATTGAAAGACGCCGGCAAAAATCTGGCGGTCCTCGTCCAGACTGGCCAGCGGCCTGGTCTGGATGCTTTCGAGAAGGTCGTTGCGGAAGGTCATATTGGTGCGGCGGCGCCCGTCGAACACCATCACGTTCCGCATCCTGACATCCGGCTCTTCGTCCCGGCCGCGGCGCTCCCATTCGAAGTCGCGGATCGGTTTGCCGGTGGCTTTGATGACTTCGTCATAAGTCATGCCACGGTGCAATCGGTCGACGACAGCCGGCGAAGCCATCGTCTCCCTCGACCAGCGATCCTGACGGATTTTGACCTCGAGCGCATGGCCGAAAAAGATGACGGCGGGAAACAGCGCCAGCAGGTAGACCCAAAACGACCGTTTCGACAGGAACACCCGCCGCAGTTCAAGCCGGGCGACGACGCCAATCTGGCGCAGTTCGGTGGAGAGGTTCATCGTCCGCCTCCAATCAGGTATTCATAGAGCGCGTCAACGTTTTCATCGGCCGGGATCACCCCGTCGATCTCGATGCCGGAGAGCGCGATCCGTTCAAGGGCCGAGGAGAAACCGTCGCGGTTGCGGGTCATCACCAGCAGTCCCGTGCCGTCGTCCAGGATTTTTACTTCGTTGACATGCACCTCCCCGAACAACAGCGACGCCACGCGCGAGGCGTCCCGGCAGCGAAGCAGGTACTGGCTCGGGTGTTCGTGGATCTCCTCGCGGACACTACGAATCTCGCCCTCGGCCATGATCGCGCCGTTCGCGATTAGAATCACCTGGTCTGAGAAGACATCCACTTCCTGCAGCACGTGGCTCGACAGGATCACGTGCCTGCCATGTCCGCCAAATTCGCGAAACGCCGCGATCGTCTCGGCCCGCACCAGCGGGTCCAGGCCGTTCAGCGGTTCGTCGAGAACAAGCACCTCGGGCTCATGAGCGAGCGCCTGCGCCAAACGAACCCTCTGCCTCATCCCCTTCGAATACGCGCCGACCTTTCGTTTGGCCGCATCGGTAAGGCTCACGCGCTCAAGCGCCTTCCATGCGCGGCGGTTGGCTTCGCTTTCGGAATGGCCGTGAAGCATCAGCGCCATGGCGACAAACTCGAGGCCGGTCATGCCCCGTGGGGCGGCGTCGTACTGGGTGGCATAACCGAGCATGCGCATCGACAGCTCGGGGTGGCCGGGCGTGATTCCCCGGATCGAAAGCGTCCCGCGATCCGGCCGGATGAGGCCGGCCATCAGGTTCATGAGTGTCGTCTTGCCTGAACCGTTGGGTCCCACCAGGCTGGTGATGCCCGGCGGGATGTGAAGCGTGACCCGATTGACGCCAAGCACCTCTCCATAAAACTTCGAGACGTCGTCGAAGATGATCTCCGGGACGCTCATTTCACCACCTCCACAGGCTTCAGCTTGCGGCTCAAGGCCACCAGCAGCGCCACGCCCATCAAGCTCATCACTAACCCGCATTCGATCGCCGACGGCCCGTCCAACGGCTCCATGTCGAGCATCGTCCGCCAGATCTGGTTCATCGCCATCGCCGGGTTGATGGCTCGCCCCCAGTCAACGCGGAACACCGCGTTGATCATGCCCGCCGCCCCGGCCAGCACCGTGAAGTAGCCCAACACAAGCGCGCCGGCAATCACCCGCCATTTCACATACGCCGAGCAGGCCATCGCCACCAGGCTGACCACCACGATCCAGAGTGCGAAGCCGCCAAACACGCCCCAGGCGTAAATCCAATGGTCCGCCAGCCACCCCCATCCGGCCAGGCCGACTTGCAGCACAAACAGCAGCATCGCCGGCGCCAGCGTCACCAGCGACAACATGCCCAGCAGCACGATGAATCGCGACAGGATGTAATCCCCGCGCGTCAGCGGGCGGCTGAAATAGAGCGGCAGCGCATTGTTCGCCAGATCGGGCGCAATCAAACCCGGCCCCGCGACCGCCGCGAGAATCATAGCGAAGACGGCTTGGGCGTTCATGAAGACTTCAAAGAACCGCCCATTGATGTTCAGGAAATCCACCATGCCGCCGCCGAAACCCTGCCACAGTTCGGCATGGTTGGCGACATAGATGAACGAGGCGCACATCAGCGGCCAGATCATCGAGATCGCCAGCACCACGATCGTGATCTTCTGCCCGACAAGCCTTTGCCAGGAGAACCGCGGCATCACCATGATTCGCGTCAAGTGCGAAGTGCGCTCGCCCTGATAGCGTTGGTATCCGCGCTTATAGACGGCCATGAGCGCTCACCTCCGTTTTCGCTTCGCCGGCCTCTCCCGGCATCGCTCTCAGGTGCCCGACCGCCTTCAGGAAGATCTCTTCCAACGTGTCGCGGCGGTGCGTCAGCTTTCTCACCAGCAGTCGCTCGCCCGCCGCCACCTGCCACAACGCCCCGATCTCGATCTCGGCCGGCAACACGATCCGCCACCGGCCATATCCTTCGCAGACCCCTGACGCCCCTATCACGGCCAGCGCCGGCGCCAATTGTGAGTCGTCGCCCTGCACCTCGAGTTCGACAAAGCGGCGGTTCAACTTCCGCTCCGCCTCGAGATCGGATTGGTGGACGATGACCCCGTCCTTCAGGATCACTACCTCGTCGCAGGTCTCCTCGACGTCGCGCAACAGATGCGAGCACAGGATGACGTTCATCCGGTGCGATTCCTTCATCTCGCGGATCAGTCTCAGCATCCGCTTGCGCGCCGCCGGGTCCAGTCCGTTCGTCGGCTCGTCGAGAATGACGAGCTCAGGTCCGTGAATGATGGCTTGCGCGAGCTTCGCCATCTGTTTCATGCCGAGCGAGTAGGTCCCCAACGTGCGGTACCGCGCTTCGCCCAGGCCGACGTGGAACAGAACCTCGTGCGCCTTCTCCAGCGCCGCCTCGCCCGGCAGGCCCGAAATTTCTCCCATCAATCGCAGGAACGCCACCGCTGTCATGTTCGCTATGAACGAGTCGGTCTCCGGCATGTAGCCGATCCGGGCTTTAACGTCGCGGCTGCTCCTGTGACAGTCGAACCCAAGGATTGACGCCCGGCCGGCCGACGGCTGGTGGAATCCCAGCAGCGTCTGGATCAAGGTGGACTTGCCTGCCCCGTTGGGCCCAAGCAGCCCAATGGCCCTTCCTTCCCCTGATGCGCCGAGCCGGCAGGAGATCGAGTGAAGGATCTCCCGCCGGCCCAGCTTTACTGAAAGCTGGTCGAGTTCAATTACCGCTGGCATTGGTCCTCTAATTGGCCTTGACGATTGATGGTTCCGCCTTGCCCGCGCTCGACGCAAGTAATACGTCAAACACAAGGCTCGTCAATCGAGTACGGCTCGCGGCGTCGATTCGTTCCGTCGAACCGTCGAACACCACCAGCACCGGGTCCCGGTACTCCAGCAATTGCTTCAGCGCCGCATTCGACGACAGCCCCGCCAGGTCGCTCAACAGACCCTTCGTATTGAGCCACAGGAAGCCCGAATGGTGCATCCCGCTCATGCCCGGCATCTGCGCCTTGAACGCCGCCGACCGCACCAACGGATACCCGCTGGCCCGTGTCGCGATCGCCCTCTCGCCTATCGCCCGGTCCATCGTCACGATCATGTAGCCGCGGTCGTAGGTCCACATCAGCGGCGACTTGCCCGCCGCCGGCGTCATCGTCCGCCACACCCTTCCGCCCGCCTCCACCTGCGTCAGCGTCACCTTGAACTGCTGCTGCTGCTCGGCGTCAAGTCCGCGGTTGAATGCCTCCACAAACCGCGCCGCCGCCGCATCAATTGACTCAGGACGGTAGACCTCCATCGCTACAACCCAGCCAGGAATCGGGATCCTCGGCGTCTCGACGATAAAGGTGAAATCCGACCCCAACGCCCCCGCCAGGTCTCCCGCCACATTCACGCCGGTCTCGGATTCGAACTTCTGGAGCTCCTGCTCGAACTTCGAATCGACCTTCGAAACAAGATCGACCAGTTCGTCAAACGCCTGCCGCGGGTTCTTCGTCGATGCCGACAAGGCCATGAACGCATCCGGCGTCACGTATTCGGAGGACCCCGCCGCTCCCGGCCCGGCCAGCCACGATGCCACTCCACTCCGCGCGCTCTGGAACCCCAGCGACGCCTTCACTTCATCCTCCCCGTTCACCTGCTTCTGCTCGAAGAAGACCGTGTTCAACTTCTCGATACCCACCACAGAGACCGTCTTGTTCTCCGCCCATGTGGGACTAAACGTGGCCACATCAAGCGCGAACAGCCAACCGGCGCCATCCTTGTAACGGTCCGCGATCAGGGCCGCAAAGGCGGAATTCGCCCCGCTTCCCAGCTTCGGCAGCAGGGCGGCCAACGCCTCGACCGATTCTGAAACCACCAGCAGGTTGCCGTTGATCTTGTAAGACGGAGCCTTGCCTCCATCCGCGACCAACTTGGCAATCGCCTGCTCCAGATCGGCCTGCTTGCCGGCCATCACCTCGGCAAGCACTATCGGCGCCGGCGTCCCGGCCTGCACCCCGTCCTTGACCAGCATGAAAACGACTTCGTCACCCAGCAGAGGCGAGATGCTTTGGACGTGCCCCATCATCTTGCGCGCAGCTTCGCCCCCGGCCGACTCCCACCACTCCTTCAGAGCGGCGCTCTCGTCCGTCCTGTCCTCGATCATCGAGACAGCCTGCCGCACCGTTCCGCCGATGTTCGGCATCGCCCCATAGACAACCGTCCCGGCGGGCATGTAGGCCAGCAGTTTCGCCTGAGTCCGGGGTGCGGGTCCGGGCAGTTCGGCCAACTTCTTTTCGATGGTGGCCAACTCCGCCAGCAGCGAATAGTACTTGTCGGCGTCAGCGCTCCAGGCCACTGCCTCGCGCACCTCGACACGCTCCAGCGATGGACTGGTCGCGGAGTGTTCGCCCGGCTTCAACAGCCTCTCGAGCCCCGGCTGCCTGACTTCAACCGATCCCTCCACCACGCCGACCATCGACCCGCCCAGCCCGGCGCTGACCGTGAAAATGGTCCCTTTCACCGTCGCTTGCGAATCCGATGTCGCCACATGCAATCCGCCCCGCTTCTGCTTCGCCGCGACAACAATCACGTCGCCGCGCGCCAGTTGCACCGTCTGCCCGCTCCAGGCCGACTTGACGGCCAGTTCGGTCCGCTCGTTCATCTCGACCATTGAACCGTCGGCCAGCCGCAGAACGGCCTTCGATCTCGCGGCGGTCCTGACCCCTTCCTCTTCGCCCAACGCCGCGCCTGCCGCAATCGCCCGGCCCGCCACCGTGTACAAGCCGCCGTTCACCGACGCAACCGTCGCTCTCGGCCCCGACGGAGCCAGCGCCGAGTCAATCCTGTCCCGCGACGCAATCAGCGCGATCGCCGCTAACCCGGCAGCCACCGCCCACCGCCGCCACTGCCCCTCGGGCAGCCATTTCCTGCGCGGCGCCGCCGGCATCTCGATCACGTTCCGCCGTCCTTCCAATTCGTCCATCGCCTTGCGGCAATCGGAGCATCGGCTCAGGTGGTCGGCCATGAGAACCTGCCGCGCCTCGGCCAGCCGTCCGGCGCGGTAGTCGGCGAAGCCGGCCCGGAAATCGGCGCACACCGACCCGGCCGTCATCCGCCGCCACACCCGCTCGCGCGCTTCCTTCATCTCTGCCGGCGATACTGCTTCATCCCGCATCGCATCGAGAATTTCGTCAAACCGTTCGTCTTTCATCGCGCTTGCCGTCCTTTCACTCGCCGATCAACCCACGCAGTGCTTCCCGAATCCTGTGCAACCGGCTCGCCACCGTGCCGCGCTCGACGCCAAACATCGCCGCCAGTTCCTCGTACGAGAACCCGTCCAGGTTCCGCATGACGAAAAGTTCGGCGTCTTCGGGTGGTAGTTTCGCCAGCGCCTGCCTCACCCGCTCTTTCTGATACGCGGTACTCTCCTTGCCGGCTTGCTGCCGCGCTTCAATATCCACCTCGCGGGCAGTCGTCCGGCGGCGCAGAATGTCGATCGCCGCATTGGTCGCCGCCCGCCGCAGGTAAGCCTCCGGCGCGCTCCCGGCCTGAAACCCGGCGGGCTGATTGAGCACCCGCATGAAGACCGTTTGCAGCACATCCTCGGCGTCCGGCAGATTGCCCGTCACCCGCAATGCGGACTTCAGCACCACGCCAGAGTGCTCTTCGTAGAGTTGCTGGAATTCTTTTGGCAGACTCACTGGCATCGCCTCCATGGCCATCGCCAGATTCAGTGTACCCATGCTGGCCTCTTTCAACCGTGATAACGGCCGACAGAGGCAGTTTCTTCCCCGGGGATGTAAAATACTGGGGGTTACTGGCGCAGCGCTTCCGCTCAGTCGGTGTCTATGGATACTGTGCGAACCAGGGCCGTGCGGTGGATTGGCTTCGTCGGCTTCTCGGATGTGACGAATTCATCGCATTGGCAGCGTGAGGCGACTACCACATGGATCGCGTCCATTGATGAAAGCCCCGCGCGGCACGCCTCATCGAAGGCGGATCTCAGGTGGTCCACGTCGAATTGCGCCCACACGGTAACGGACGAAAAGTAGGCTTCATAGAACTCCACCTCCAACGTACGCCCGTGGTATGCCGGCTTGGGGACTACTTCAAGCCGGACGTAATCGCTGCAGACGAACTCCCTCCGGTCCGTGTCTCCCAATACTGCGAGCGCGCGTTCGGCGAGTTGACCGCTCCCCCGTGCGGCGGCGATGAGAATACCGGAGTCAATGTAAGTTCGAATCAAACCTCTTGCTCTGTCCGCACACCCTTGTAGTCGTCTATCTCACGCCGCAAGTCCTCGTCGCCCAGTAGTGCCACACCCGTCTGCGTCATGCCCTTTCTGATCGCCGAGTACCTCTCCGACATATCTACTTTGGCGTCAAGGTCTTTCGGGTCCGTCAGAACAAGGTCGATCTGTAGTGGTGGCTGCGGCAACTGGCTCGCCAAATGATCGCCAATCGTTATGGTCCCAAGAGCGATCACGCCCACAATAGCCGATCGCCGCAACGTGGGGAAATCGGGGAAAGAAACCCCATCGGCGCCAGATGAAGGAAGGGGATACTGATGCTCGCTCGTGATGAACAAGGGGGCGTTCAAGCCTTCCTCGCTGATTAGTGGCTGTGTGAGGTCGATTTCAATCGTCATTGTGAGGCTCCGGGTTGAGCTCGTCGCTGAAGTAGTACTTCCTGCGAACCCACTTGAATCCTTCGTGCTTCGTGATGGCCGCAATCTCGATGGGCCCTCCAACGGTCTGCGGGCCGGGAACAAAGCGAGAGTACATGATAGCCGTGTGGACCAGAAACTCGGCAAGGTCGATTGCATCCTGAATGGGCATCGGAGCAAACACCACAGGAGCTTGAAGTGTAGGCTTTAGGAGGGCCAGCAGTTGGTCGATGACGTCTCGCTTCTCCGGCGCAATAACCGTCTGGAGCACCTGCGGCAGATTTTGGCTGAATCCCAGTATCAACCGCGCTATCGCCTCGCCCTCTCCGCCCCACGTGATGCCAATTTCGTGCGCTTCGCGCAGTAGCCGAGGTGGCTTCGCCTTCCCGTTTTCGATTTCAATGATCCAGCCCTCGCCCAGGCTCTTACCCGCAGAGTAGCCGCCAAGCAGTATGCCGAGAGATGGCATCGGGACACTGGGAGGGAGTGGAGCAAGCTGATCGACATGCTGCATTAGGAATCCCGTCAGGAGTTCGGCAACACCCTGCATGGTGTACTCCGTTAACGAGAAGCCGGATGCCTCGCCTTTGGTTATGCGCCTCCTGAAGTCCTTTAGGAGAGTTGAGATCGAGGCATTCCCGATGCTTCCCGCGCCGTACGCTACGCAGCCGATTGACGCGCCTTTGTAAAGATTGGCGATCTTGTTGGCGTTGTTGTAGACGTTTAGAGCCACGGCATTCGCCTGGTTCGCAGTCTGGGGGGACTGCACAAGCATGAGAGTCGAGGCGCTGTCGGCAGCGAGCACAATACCATCATGAACGCTGAGAAGGATTCCGATGCTCATAAGGTCTCGGCTTGCCTACACTGGGGTCCAGATCAAGCCATTTCATCATATCGGAAGAATCGTTTAAAAACCACACCGCCGGTCCAGGGTGTTGTCCCACCTCACCGGATCAGCCTCCATACAGAATCACGCCTTCGCGAACCACCGTCGCCGGAAACGACGCCCGTAAATGCAACTGCCGCGAGAATTCGCATTCCCTCATCGCAAAGATGTCGCGGGGCGCGCCGATATCGCGGACGCTTCGGAAACCGGCGCGGTTGCTGCATCGCTCGGCTGAAGCCTCATCCGGAACAACGGCCAACAAATCGTAGTCGCTATCAACCGTGGCCTCATCTCGGGCCACCGAGCCGAACAGGTAGATGCGCACCGGGGCGTGGACTTCCACCAGCCTGCGCACCATCTCCCGCAACGCCGCGCTGTCGGCCCTCGGGACTTCAACTCCACGGCTCATGCCAGCCATGATAACCCTGCACGCTACATCCATCCCTGGTCGCGCCCCATCACCCGCCGTGGGGCAGCCTATCCAGCCTGCGAAGGGCTTCTGCCCGGCTATCCGCCCCAACAAATCCGCCGTCCCTACTTCCCGTCGTACCCCTTCAGCCGCCGGATCCAGATGTTCTTGTACCGAACCGGCCGCCCGTGATCCTGCAACGAAAACGGCTCTTCCGCCCCATGCGCCGCATACGTCGCCACCCGGCGGTGTATTGCGCGCCCCAGGATCTCCATCTTGTGATGCGCCAGCACGCCGTTATGCACCACCGTGACATACGCCGGCTTCACCAGTTTGTCGCCCTCGAACTTCGGCGCTTCAAAGAAGATGTCGTAGACGTTCCATTGCCCCTTTGGCCTGGAAACGTTCACCAATGGCGGCCACTGCCCGTAAATCGATGCCGCCTGTCCGTCTGCATACGTCAGATTCTCATTTGATTCCAGTACCTGAATCTCATACCGGCCCATCAACTCAACGCCGCTATTGCCAGCGCCCTGACCCGCCCCCTCGGTCCCTTCCGGGATCATCCATTCCACATGCAACTGGCAGTCGCCGAACTTCTCCTTCGTCACCAGCCGCCCGTGCCGCGGCACGATCTCGATATAGCCGTTCTCCACCTTCCACTTCGGCTCGGTGATCTCGCCGCCGCGGCTCCGAGTCACCCACTGCGACAGGTCCTTCCCATCAAACAGCACGATGGCGTCGGACGGCGCCGGCGCGCTCGGCTGCGGTTTGCCCGGCGTCACTTTCACCGGACGCGGCCGAGCCGGGTCGTGGACCTTCCACGGCTGGTTCGGCAGCTGCGGCGTATCGGTGTAGCCTTGCCGGTCGTCCCCTTGCGGCTCCGGCTTCGGCGTGGCGGCGGGTTGCTGCGCGAATAGCGCGCTGGCGAGCAGAACTGGAATGATGACTTTCATGGCTGGATGCGACAGTCGCATCAGCCATCATACACGCGACGCGCGCCCGGCCGGGCATGTCACATTGGAAGAGAACAATGCCGCTCGTTCGCGTCACCACAACGGATCTCCTCTCCCCCGGCGCCCTCGCCCACGTCGAAGCCGGCGGCCACCCCATCGTCATCTGCAACCACGAAGGCGCCATCAACGCATTCCACGGACTCTGCCCCCACCGCAACGCCCCCTTGGGCCAGGGCAATCTCTTCGAGGGCCACATCATCTGTCCCTGGCACGCCTGGGCGTTCAACTGCCAGACAGGCGAATTCGACTTCAACCCCGAAATTCGCATCGAACGCTATCCAGTCACCGTCCAGAACGGCCAGGTCTACGTCGAGGTCCCCGATTAGACTGTGCCTGAACTGCCCGAAGTCGAAACCATCATCCGCTCCCTCCGCCCGCATGTCACCGGACTCCGCATCCTCGCCTTCGAACTTCTCTCCCCCCGCGCCGCATCCGCCGATCTCGCCGGCCGCATCACCGGCCAAACCATCCGCAGTGTCCGCCGCCACGGCAAGTACATCCTGATCGATCTCGATCACGGCCGCCTCGCCATCCACCTCCGCATGACCGGCAAACTCCTCATC
>CAZLDN010000081.1:0-22519 GCA_964558355.1 uncultured Candidatus Solibacter sp. | reverse complement strand
GTGGAGGGGGACGGGGTAGTGGATGCTGGTCTGGATTCCGTGAGCGGCGAGGTGGGCGCGGAGGGCCGTGCGGCGGCGGACGCGGATGACGAACAGGTGGTGGACGGATTCAGTGGATTCAGACAGGAGGCGTACACCGGGGGTGTTGGCGAGCGCCTCGCGGTAGCGGGCGGCGACCAGCTGGCGGTGTTGGTTGGTGGCATCGAGATGGGGCAAGAGTGCCCGTAGATAGCAGGCATGCATCTCGTCCAGACGGGAGTTGACGGCGGGGATGGCAGCCACCTGGCCGCCCCGCCGGCCGCCGTCGCGCAGCAGCCGCAGCCGGCGTTCGACGGTAGAGGAGTTCGTGAGGACAGCGCCGCCGTCGCCCAGGCAGCCGAGGTTCTTAGTGGGGTAGAAGCTGTAGCAGACGTACGGCGAGTAGGCGGTGAGAGGCCGGCCAAGATGGCTTGCACCGTGAGCCTGGCAGGCGTCCTGGATGAGGACGGCGGCGTGTTCGCGGCAAAGTTCGGATAGCGGGTGGAGGGCGCACGGCCGACCGTAGAGGTGCACGGCGATGACGGCAACGGTGGACGGGGTCCAGGCTTGGCGGACGGTCTCGGGGGTCAGCAGAAGGGTGCCGGGGTCGATGTCGGCGATGCGCAAGCGAGATCCGGAGGCGAGCACTGCCTGGGCGGTGAAGAGAGACGTGAGGGCCGGGACGATGACTTCGGCATCGGAAACTTCAGCAACAGACCGGCCGGTGAGGGCGGAGCGCAGGGAGAGTTCCAGGGCGGAGGTTCCGGTGCCGACTCCTATGGCGCGGCGGGCGCCGAAGTCGGAGGCTAATTCCTGTTCGAAGACGGAGACCTGCTGGCCGAGGATGTATCGACTCGCGCGATGCATTTCGCCGAGGCGGCCGCGGATACTCTTCCCCGCCAGGCGCAGGAGGGGGCGAAGATCTACCAGCGGGACCGGCGCAGCCGGTAGCGGGGAGCGGGAGTGTTGGGCAGGGACCACTTTGGGTATGGGACAGCGCGGCGAGCGACGATCTCAATCTCCTTCCGCGGCGCGGGAAGACCCGGCCAGATGCACCGGCTGGAGGGTGAGGCGCCGGAACCGGGGCCGGGCGACGCGGCCGAAGTAGAGGCTTGTAAGTTCCCGCAGGGTATTCCAGAGGGGGGCGATGCGGAAGAACTGGGACTGGCCGTGGAGTCTGGGGTAATGGTGGACGGGCACCTCGATGGTGGAAAGTCCGGAGGACTCAGCGAGCATGGCAATTTCGAGGCAGATGGCGCCGCCGTCGGCCTTGAGCCGTTGCGGAGTGACGATCTGGCGGCGGATGAGGCGGAAGTCACAGTCGACATCGCGCAGCCGGATTCCGAACAGGCGACGGACGAACTGGTTATAGAAGCGGCCGATCCAGATGCGATGGGCGGGATCGTGCCGACGGAGCTTGTAGCCGTTGACGAGACCAACTCCATCGCTGGCGAGTTCGAGGAGGGCTCTCAGCTCGCTGACATCATACTGGCCGTCGCCGTCGGTATAGAAGACCCAGGGGTAGCGGGCGGCCGCGAAGCCGCTGCGCAAAGCGGCCCCGTAGCCGCGGTTGATGGGGTGGGTGACGACTCGCAGGCGAGGGCCGATCTCAGCCTGTAATGCCTGGAGGACGGAGGCGGTGTCGTCACGGCTGCCGTCGTTGATCACCACGACTTCGTAGGCGGACGTGAGGGGAGACAGAACCCGGCAGGCAGCGCGCACCAGGTCTGCGATGGTGGGTGCGTCGTTGTAAGCGGGGAAAAAGACGGACACCCCGGAGGCGAGGATTTCGGCCGGGATGCCGGCGACGCTTCGGGCTGGAACAGTTGGGGTCATGGGTGAACCACGTCGGAGTAGAGAGCCGTTTGGGAATCCAAAGGAGCGCGGAAACGTTGGACGCTTTCGGGCGTGCGGCCGAAGACGATGGCCGCGGCATGCTGGTAGACCGTCAACGGGAAGGGCGCCGTGCCGACGGCGATGGGGCCGGGATGCCGGCTGGCGAAATCCAGGAATCGTTCGGTGGCCTGGGCGCGGCGTTCAAACTGGGGCAATTTGCGGGACCAGAGGTTAGCGAGGTTGCCGGCGAAGAGAAGAGCGAATAGCGCAGGGACGGCCCAAGCAGCGGAGCGCGGCAGACGGTTGGCGAGCGTGCGGAGTGCGGCGGCCAGCAGCAGCGCAAGTCCGGCTGCGGCGAGGTAGGTGTGGCGGCTGGGAACCCGGTTCTGATACGTCAGGAAGACGTAGGGCAGCAGTGCGAGGATCATCCAGAGCAGGGCGCCGACAGAGAGGCGCCGGGCAGCCGCATCGCCGAGGCTGAAGACAATGGCAAGGCCGATGAAACCGGCGGGCCACAACAACCGCGCGAGGCTGACCGGGAGAGTGACCCAGAAGGGAGCGCCGAAGGAGAAGGTGCCGTCGTTGAGGTGGAGGTGCGAGGCAGAGGCCTGGAATATGGCCGTGGTATAGAGCAAAGTGACGGCCAGTAGAGGGAACAGCCAGGCGAGCTTGGCGCGGGTGCGGTGTGGGGCGGTCCACCACAGGGCAGCGAGGAGGGGGAGCAGGACAACGGCGGATTCCTTGGAATACAGCGCCGCCAGATAGGCGACGGATGAGGCAAGACCCCAGCCGTTGCCGCCCCCATGGAGCCAGCGCAGCCAGGAGAAAACGGCGACGGCGCCCAAGGAGAAGACGAGCAATTCGTGGTGGGAGGCGATCCAGACGATGGCTTCCTGGTGGCCGGAGTGGGTGGCAAAGCAAGCGGCTGCAAGCATCGCCGTGGCCCGATCCAGCCGCAGCGAACGGGCCAACTGGAAAAGCAAGGCCACATTGAGGGCATGTAGCAGCAGGCCGGCGGCGAGGTGTGCCGGTTGAGAGAGGCCGAACAGGGCGTCAACGCCGCGGGTGAGGAGCAGAGAGGTGGCGCGGCTGCGGTAAAGAACATCGCCAGCCAGATCGCCGAGACCGGAGAGGGAGACGTACCGGCGTGCGAAGAACAACTGCGAATAGTCGTCCGAGATCAGTGGCAGGCCGAGGAACGGCAGGAAAGGGAGGACCGCCAGGCAGATGAGAGCAGGCAGAATCCAGGAATTCGGCACAGCGAGAACCCGCTCTGGAGAACGTGGGAGGGCGGGCTCGCGAGTTGTCAGACCAAGTATCAATCAAATAAGGCTATCCTAAGTAGGGATTAGAGGACGGATGTCTTTGGGGCCAAGCGTTGAGTCTTTTGGCCACACTTCCAGATCTTCTGGTCAATAGCCAGACTTCAGGCTCCGAATCGGGTTTCGATATGAGTGTGCAGACGGCCCCTGATCAAAGCCAAACACCTCCCAGACCGTTGGCGTGGCTGGATCACCTGCTGCGGCTGGATCGCCGCCTGCTGATTGGAGTGGCCCTGTCACTGGCGATTGCGGTGGGTGTCTTGGACTGGCGAACCGGGCCGGAGGTGGCAATCGGGGCGGCCTATCTGTTCCCGGTGATGCTGCTGTCGCTCGTCGCGTCGCGCCGTCAGATCGTCTCTCTGTCGGTGCTGTGCGCCTTGGTGAGGGGTGGGTTTTCGGTCTCCTATTCGCCCCTCGACTTCCTACTGCGTCTTGTACTGGCCTTTGCAGCCTTCGCAGCGACCGGCCTGCTAATCTCCGAGATTCGGAGGCATCATTCACAGACTCAGGCGTACCTTCAGGAACTGAAAGAGCAGCAACATCTGAAGCAAGAGGTGGAGGATCATCTGCGGGAACTGGCGGAGAACAGTCCGGCGGCGATTTTCACGGCGGACGAGCACGGGCTCATTCTGACCTGGAACGAGGAGACCCGCCACCTTTTCGGCCTTCCAAACGCACACTCGCTGAGAGGGGAGAGGGTGTCCGAATTCCTCCCGGTACTCGCCGGAGCACTACGGCTAAGCGCGCGAGAAGAGGTATTCCGAACGAGCACTCAGTGCCAGGGGCGGCGGCTGGACGGCGAGCCATTCTACGCACAAGTTTGGTTTTCGCTCTATGCGGCGGCGAACGGGCGGAAACTCGCAGTGATTGCGGTGGATATCTCCGATGAGATGCGAGAGCGGGAAGAACAGAACCTACGGCTTCTGGCGGATCAGAACCGGATTATTGCCGGCGCGGTATCGCACGAGGTAAGGAACATCTGCGGCGCTATCTCGATGGCCGTGTCGAAGCTGCGGGGGGCGGAGACGCCGGATCGTCAGAAGGAGATCTCCGCACTGGCTGGACTGGTGGATACGCTGGTGCGGATTGCTTCGACGGACCTTGCGGCGAAGTCCAGGACGCCGCCGGCGCCGGTGAGCCTGGAGGACGTGCTGGGGCAACTGTGGGTGCTGATTGAGCCGAGTTGGCGGGAGTGCGGCGGAAGCGTGAAGTTCGACATAGAGCCAGGAACACCGCGGGTGATGGCGGATCCGGCGGGCCTGACGCAGGTGTTTCTGAATCTGGCCAACAATAGCCACCGGGCAGTCCGGGCTTCGCCCACGAAACAACTTCGGTTCACGGTTCGGCGGAGCGGGCCGGAGGTGCACGTGGTGGTGTCGGACACCGGCGTTGGCATCGCGCCGGGGGTGCACCTTTTTGAGCCGTTTCAGCAACACGCGTCGGGCGTTGGGTTGGGGCTCTATGTGTCGCGGGCCGTTCTCAGGAGTTATGGCGGCGATCTCAAACACGATGAGACGGATTCAGGATGCGCATTTTGTGTGAAACTTCCTGCCGCTGTTTGACGCCTAAGCAAGAACGTAGGTCCTTCGGGTACTCCGCCATGCCAGATATGCAGAATGCCATAGCACCGATTCGGCTTTTTCTGATCGACGACCATGCTTTGTTTCGCGAGGGACTTGCGAGCGTACTCGCGCAGCGGCCGGATCTGGAGGTGGCGGGAGCGGTCGAATCTGTCGCGGAGGCGGTTCACGGGGTGAAGCAGGTGGAACCAGACCTGATCCTGCTGGACGTGGATCTGGGGACGGAGCGGGCGATCGACTTTCTCTATGCGGCCAAGCAGGCGGGCATCACGTGCAGGGTGCTGGTGGTAACGGCGGGCATCAGCGATGTCGAGGCCGTGGCGCTGATCCGCGAGGGTGTATCGGGGATCTTCCACAAGCACTGCCAGCCGGAGGAGTTGTGCGAAGCCATCCGTAAGGTGGCTGGCGGAGATGTCTACCTGGAGCAGAGGTACTTGAAGGGAGTGTTCCAGCGGCTGGACAGAAGCGATGACTCGCCCAACCAGGGGCTTTCAGAGCGGGAGATATCGGTGATTCGGGCGCTGCTTCAGGGCCTGGCGAATAAGGAAATCGGGGAGAGAATCGGCCTGAGCGAAAGTTCCGTCAAGTCGATCCTGCGCGGACTGTTCGACAAGTTGGGCGTGCGGACGCGAAGTCAACTGGTGAAGATCGCCCTGGAGCGGTATTCCACTCTGCTGTGAGCCGGCTGGCCGATTTGACGGAGAGGTTAGACCGGGTGGGGCCGGGTCACATCGCAGATGTGCTTGGGCTGCATCCTCTGGTTCTTATCTTGCCGAATCGAGGCATTCTGGATGTAATGTCGGCTACCCGGAAGCAATCCCCACACGCTCTGCGTTGAACCTGGCAACGCGAAGCCGCGGTTACATCCTCTGAACGTCAGTCCACGTGACTTCCTTGCGCGTGTAAATCGCCTGGCGCGCCATGATCGCGTTACAGATGGCTTCAAAGGCCGCGAACACCCCATTCTCCGTCTGTCCGCCTCGCATCCCCTCGATCCGCTCCGGGACGGCCGGCCTTGCCGTGCAAACGAGCATCGGCGGCGACCAGCAGTTGTCCTTGCACTTGGGGAGGGACTCAGCTATTTCTGATTCTCCTTGGAATATTGCCAGAGCGCACGGTCCAGCACTCGCATTGAAACGCCGCAGTCTGTTGCCACTTTCCGGCAGAACTCCACATACGCCCACCAAAACTCAAACTTGAAATCCCGCTGACCATCGAGATCCCACCCCAGGGACCAGAGCGCCCGGAAGTCGAGGATCGGGTACGGCTCAGCATGACCGAAATGAAGCAGCACCGAGGCAACTGGCCAATGAACCCCACGAAGCAGAGTTGGCGCGTTGATGCGGAACTCCTCGCATTTCGTGTTGAGAGCAGCTTGCGTCACGACACGGATCAACTCTTCGGAGTTCTCTGCGCACCGTGGAACGATGCGCGGGCTCTTCCAACGGCAGATCGCGAGGAAGTCAGCCTTCCCAAAACAGCCTGCGGCCCTGCAGCGCGGACCGACCACCCCTTGAACTTGCTCATCGCCAGGATCGCTGTAGCGATCAGACCAGTCCGGAATCTGCTTCGCCGGAAATCGAAGTCTCAGGTTCACCGCCATCACTCCTCCTGCCGAGCGCCGCTTTCCCGGCCTGCCATGATGCAACATACCATCGAATGGCCGCAGGAGCCCAAGAAGTGGCGGCTCAGCACCCCCCATTAGGCCGCACGGTCTGCCCCGCAACCCCGAGAATCCAGCCCTCGATTGCCGCCGTCTTCCGCTCAGTCTCATAGAGATGAGGATTCAGGAAGTCCGCCAGCGCGCCGCTGCCGTCGGACTGACACATCCACGCCGCGACTGAATAGGCGTCGTGTTGATCGCTGCTGCGGCCCTCTCGCGGGAACCCCCGGCTCCAGAGGGATGGATAGACTTCCGCCACGGCTGATCGTCCCGACTGGATGTTCCAGCCATCAAACGGCCAGAAGTGGAGGCGCCCGGCCAACTGACGCCGCAGATGGAGCAGCCAAGGCAGGCCCGCATGGGTGGACTTTGCGACCGAACCGGGTACGTCGAAGTGGAACACTGACTTGGCCCCGCCGGCGCGGATCTCCGTCAAACGCCTCCAGCGAGACTCGCCCCAGCGCGCAGCGGCGTTACCCAATACTCCGTCGCGCACGAAGTCCACATAGACGTGTTCTTCATCGGTCGGCCAGTGCTTGTGGAAGTCCTCCAGGAACGCTGTCCAATCGAGAGGTAGATAGTGCTGGTTGAAGTACTCGAGCGGGAACGAGAAGCCATGGTCGATGCCAATCAGAGTGGGGCAGTCTTCGGAAAGCCGGTACACCAGCCACTCTGAGATCCCGCGGCGGGTCCAAAATCTGCGTGGGCCCGGTGGCGGTCCCACCTCGGATGGCGTCGCAAACCGATCCGCCTCGTAAGCGCGCAGACCTTTGAGGCTCGAAGTCGGGGTTTCCGCGCCGGAGTAGTCAATTCCGATGTAGCGGTCAAAGATCGGGCGGTGGGTCACGACCTGCTTCCTTCCCTGGCGAATCGTACCAGACTGGCCCCCTTCGATTCCGGCCCACACCCCCCATTTCTCCACTTCGGTTACATGTAACCGAACTTCGCGGCCCGCTGCGAAAAAATCTTCGAACTCTATTGCCCCTCTTTTCAAGCACTTGGCTTTGCGCGTCGACCGGCGAAGCCGAGTTCGGTTACATGTAACCCAACCCGTAGCAGAGGACAAGATGAATTCGCCACCTTCTGCTACCAAAGCCACCACCGACCAAGTCCAGTATCCGGCCGCCGCCAAGAACGGCACTGAGCCTCTCGTTCGGGGAGCCTTCGATGACGTTGCCCTGCTGATCGGCAGCGTCGCCGTGATCCACCATCTGGACGACGACCTGACCTGGACCCTCATGAAACGTCTGGACCGAATTCGGGTCCGGCTTCTCCGCGACTTGAAAGTGCAGGCACCTCGAAACGAGGCAGAGCCCACCACGCCAGAGCCGCCACGAGTCCACCCCGCCGTGGACGAATTCCTGATCCGCAACCGCATGGGGACGGGGGAGTGACGCCGGCCATGAAGCACGCCACGTGGTTCTCCCAACTCTCCGCCCCCCGGCAGGCGCTGGTGCGGCTTCTGCAATCGGTCAATTTCGGACACATCGATGGTCTCGAGGTCCGCGGCGGCGAACCGACGTTTAACCCGGCGCCCACCGTGATCGTAGAGGTGAAACTCGATGCCCCGAATGAGCCCCGGTCCGAAGCCAGATCCGCCGATTTCGAACTCCGTGCCGAACTGGTCCTGTTGATGGAACAGTTCGATCTTCTGCACAATGGCTCCATCGACCGGATCGACGTTCGGTTTGGCGTGCCCCGGCGCGCGCTGATTGAGCGCCCTATCCGAGAGGTGCGGCGATGACCCCGGCGATGCCCGCACCTCAGGCGGAATTCACGCCGTATCTGCTGCAGCAAGCCGGGCTCCGAGCCAGCCTCCTGCAATCGAGTTTCGGTTTCGCCGCCGACGATTGGGACGACCTGCGGCAGGACCTGGCCCTCGACTGCCTGGGGCGCCTGCCCAGGTTCGATGCATCACGCGGGGACTGGAAAGGGTTTGTTCGCGGCGTGGTTCGGAACCAGGCCTGCGTCCTGGCCACGCGGCAGGCTCGCCGTCCGGAGATCCGCTCGCTCGTCAGCGGTGACTGCGGAAGCGATGGCGATAAATCGTTTGGCGTCAGCCACCCTGCATTAGTCGAGGATGCCCTCCCAACTTTGGAACTCAGCCTGGACGCCCGGCGCGTCCTCGCTGGTCTGCCGGAAGAACTGGGGATCATCGCCGGGTACTTGGCGGAGATGTCCTTCTTCGCCGTTTCCCGGCGGACAGGTCTCACGCACGCCCAGTTGAAGCGGAAGGTCGCACGGATCCGGACGGCTTTTGTGGCGGCGGGGCTTGCACCAGTCCGCCACTCCGTCAGCGGAGGTCGGCAATGACCGCTCACGGTTTTTACATCGCCGAAACACGGTGCGATTCGATCCGGATCGGAGAGCGGCACCGGAAGGATCTGGGCAACATCGAGGCCCTCGCGGCCAGTATCGCCGCGGAAGGCCTCCTGCAACCGATCGGCATCACGGAGAAGAACGTCCTTGTCTTCGGTGAGCGCCGGCTGCGGGCAGTCCAGGATGTCCTCCGTCGAGAAACCATTCCGGCCCGGGTGGTGCACGTCCGCAGCATCACAGCGGGGGAGTACGCCGAGAACGAGATCCGGAGGGATTTCACTCCGTCAGAACGGGTGGCGATCGGCAAGGCCATCGAGGCAGAGGTCGGAAACCGCACCGGCCAACGCACGGACCTCGAACCTCCGCAATATGTTGCGGAGGTTGAGCGCGCGAGCAGTTTTCGCTCACCGGTGGGACATATTCCACAGGTTGATCCGGGGGTTAAAACCCGCGACAGCGCTGCAAGTGCGGCTGGTTTCGGCAACGCTACCACCTACGAACAAGCCAAGAAGGTTGTTGATCAGGGCGCGCCGGAACCTGTGAAATATATTTCACAGGTTGATCCGGGGGTGAAAACCCGCGATATCGCTGCAAAGGCGGCTGGTTTCGGCAACGCCACCACCTACGAACAAGCCAAGAAGGTTGTTGATCAGGGCGCGCCGGAACTCGTGGAAGCAATGGACGTCGGCGATGTCTCAATCCACGCCGCCAGCGTGATTGCCACACAACCCGTTGACCGCCAAGCCGAGATCGTCCAGACGCCACGCGAGTTGCGCCGGCAGATTGTGCGGGAGATCCGCCAGACCATTGATCTGCCCACGACAACCGAGGCGCGCCGCCTTGCCCGCGAGACCGGCAATCTCGTCGCCGATCGCACTGGCCGCTACCGTTCTGGCGCTTCAGCCGAGGAACGTGCAGCCACGAAGGCCGACCTGGATGCAATTTGGGCCGTCACGCGCGGCGTGCTGGCGATTGCAGACAGCGAACTCGATCCGGAAGAACTCGCTGCGCGGCTCGAGTACTGGCACTGCCCGGACATTCGCGCCAAGACCCCTGCGGCGCTCGCCTGGTTGACCAAATTCCAGAAGGGAGTTGAAGACAATGACCAGATTTCATGATTCGGAGCTGTCGCAGCGGATTGACGACACCATTCTGGCGCACCTCGAAGCCGGAGAACCGACCGCGGACGAGGTCAGCCATGACGTGCTGAACCGCTATGGCGACCTAATCGGGCAATTCGGCCACGAGCTGGCGAAGGCGCAGGTGCGCTGCATCGTCAGCGACCGGATGAAAAAGGCTCTGGCCACGAAGAAGGGCAAGTCATTGCAGCTTCGACTGGACATCAGGTTCGGCGCGCTTGAGCCCGAGTCCGCGCTCACTTTCCGCGACGATTCCGGAACTGTGCGCTATGTCGCCACGGCCCGGGCGACATCGGAGCACCACAAGCGATACATCGCTCTGCTGCACGAGCAGATACAGGCCGACACCGCGCGGCTGAAGGCAGCCGAGTGGTTCTATGCCTGGCTCGAGCCGGCGTTCCGCAAGCACCCCGGCATCACGACCGCCGATGCGATCCAGGTCCTGGCGCCGGAAGGGCAGGCAGACTGATGTGGCCCTGTCACCGGAAGCGCATCTCCGCCGGCCAGCGCCAGCGCCGCCACGGCGTGGGAGTTGCGGCCTGCATGAACCGGATCTCAGCAGGACGCAAGCAATACATGTGCGGCCTGGAGGCCGTCACCTCCAGCGCAGCAACCGCCAACCGAGGTGCCAAATGACTCGTCTCAAATTGGATCAACTGCGACTCGATGGCGGCACCCAGCCGCGGGCCACGCTGTCCTTTGAAACCGTCGACGACTACAGCGAACTGATGGCCAATGGCGCGAAGTTTCCGGCCATCAACGTCTGCTACGACGGCCAGCTTTATTGGGTTGTTGACGGGTTTCATCGCATCAAGGCCGCTTGGCAGGCCGGAAAGGAGTGGATCGATGCGGACGTCTGGCAAGGCAACCTGGCGGATGCCCAGTGGGAGAGCTATGCCGTCAACCGGCATCACGGGCTCCGACGAACCAATGGGGATAAGCAACGCGCCGTGAAGGCCGCACTCATTCACCCTTCCGGAGGGGGACTCAGTGACAGGCAGATCGCGCGGCACTGCGGCGTCACTCAGCCGACGGTGTCCGCTTGGCAAGAGAAACTCAGGCTATCTGAAAGAATTTATCAGGTAGCGTCGCGCACGGTCACCCGCGCCGGCACTACCTACCTGCAAGACACCACGAATATCGGCCGCCGCTCCGCGGGTACGCAGAGTGCGAAAACCGCCACCGCGCAACAGCCTACGGTGGGGCCGGTCGAAACCGGGCCGACCTCTGAGTCACCGCACGAAGCCGTCGAGGCCATGAAGAAGTTCGTCGCACTCGGCCTTACGGCAGGCGAGTTCGAAGCTTGGCTGGAACGACAGCCCGATCAGTCCGAATTGACCGCAGTCCTGGAGAAACTCAATGCACTCATTACTCAAGTCCTCACCCGCACCATTGCCGTCGCCTTCCAAGATCGCGCCGCCGATGGTATCCACCTACTCGATGTGGTCGCTGTTCCGGAACTGCCGCAAGGCGGTCGACTGGCGCTACATCCAACAACTAGTCGGTCTGGAGCGTGATGGGAACCTCCATTTCGGCTCCCTCGTCCACGAGTGCCTTGAGCTGTGGCACCAATGCCGGGACCTCGGGCGCGTGCTGGAGCTCATCGACACACTCGCTCCCAACCGGCTGTATGACGAGGGCCAGCGCCGGGACTGGCATCTGGCCACCGCGATGATGAAGGCCTACGCGGCGCGGTACGCGGCGGAAGAGTTCGAAGTGGTGGCGCTGGAGAAGACCTTCCAAGGTCCGATCGTCAATCCGGCCACAGGCGCCGCATCCCGCAGCTTTGTTCTTGCCGGCAAGGTCGACGGCATCGTCCGTATCGGGAACGACTACTTCCTCCTGGAGCACAAGACCGCCGCGCAGCTCGACGCCGATTACCTGGAGCGGCTGTGGACGGACTTCCAGATCACCATCTACGCCTACTACGTGGAGCAGACGATGAGCATCCCCATCACCGGCATCCTCTACAACATCCTCGTCAAAGCGAAGCTCCAGCAGAGCAAGGGCGAAACGGAGGAAGAGTACGAAGTGCGCCGCGCGGAGCTGCTGGCGAAATCGAAGACGGGCAAGACGGCCGCCAAGCGTAAGCTGCCGGAAACGGATGAGGAGTTCCAGGATCGCCTGGCGGAAAAGTACACCGATCCGGCAATGCTCCACCGGGAAATGCTGTACCTCTCCCGAGACCGCTTCGACATTCTCCGCAGCGAACTCTGGGAGCTCACCCAGGCATTTCTCGACGCCCGCCGCCGCGGCGTCTTCTATCAAAACACCGGCTTTTGCTTCAACTTTCACAGGCCTTGCGCCTACTTCGCGCTGTGCCGCTCGAACGGTAATCCCAACGTCATCGAGAACTTCTACCAACGGGTGGCGCCCAACGAAGAGTTGCGGGTGCTGCCCGAAACAACGACCGAACCAGCCTTCTAAAGGAGATCCATTCAAATGGCATTACTACCCAGCGCGAAGACCGCGCCCAAGCCGCACTTGGCGGACCTGACTGTGCTCGCTTACGGGCCAACAAAAATCGGGAAGAGCGATTTCTGCTCGCATGCCGAGAACGCTCTGTTCTTAGCGACCGAGCCCGGCTTGAATGCGCTCGACGTCTTTCAGGCGCCGATCCAGTCCTGGGACGATCTGCTCGAGGCGTGCGCGGAGATCGTCGCCGGCCAGCACCCGTTTAAGACCGTGATCATCGACACGGTCGACAACGCTTACAAATTCTGCGCCGACTACATCCTCAAGAGGTTCAAGGTCGAGCACGAGTCGGACCTCGGCTACGGCAAGGGCTACGCCCTGATCAACAACGAGTTCCAGCGCGTGCTCACCAAACTCGCCTTCCTGCCCTACGGCCTGTTCCTCATCTCGCACGCCAAGGAAATGGAGGTGGAGACCCGCACCGGGAAACTCACGCGCGTCGTGCCGACGCTGCCGGACAAGGCCCGCAAGATCGTCCTCGGCATGGTCGACATGGTGTTGTTCTGCGACTTGGAAGTCAGCGCCGGCGAGAACGGCGAGCAGCGCCCGCGCCGCGTGATCCGCACCAAGCCCAGCCTCTACTACGAGGCCGGTGACCGCACGGGCCGGTTGCCGGACATCCTCGATCTCGATTTCAGGGCATTCCTGACCGCATTCAACGGCACGTCGACGGCGGCGAAACCGGCAACAACCAGCAAGAGCACGGCTACGACCGCGAAGTAAATCAGTCCCAAGGAGATTCATTCATGAGCAAGAACATTGATTTGTCGCAGTTTGACGACGACTTCAGGAGCGAGCAAACCGAGGAGCACGGCGACTTCGAGAGCGTTCCGGACGGCAAGTATCAGGTGGCCGTGGAAAAGGTCGAACTGACCGAGGCGCAGAGCACCGGTAACCCGATGCTGAAGTGGACACTGCGTATCCTCGCGCCGCGCCACGCCAACCGCCTGTTGTGGCGCAATAGCGTCTTCACGCCGAACACGTTGAAGTTCGTGAAGACCGACCTGCACATCTGCGGTCTGGACCTGGAGAAACTGTCGGAACTACCGAAGAAGCTCCACTTGCTGCTCGACGTGAAGCTGGAGGTCACCAAGAAGACCAAGGGCGACAACGAGAACATCTACTTCAACAGCCGCATCGCCAACGACCGGACGCCGGGCAAGTTCCGGCAGGAGGCGGGCGACGCGCTTGTCCCGTTCTAGCCCGGCGCTGGTCACCCTCATCGCCGACACGAGGGAGCAGGAGCCGTTTTCGTTTGATTCCCGGCTGGTAGCGGTGGAACGCCGCGCCCTGCCAGCCGGGGATTACTCGGTAGCGGGCCTGGAGGATGTAGTTGCCGTGGAACGGAAAACGCTCGACGATTTCGTCTCCACGGTGATTCACCAGCGGGCTCGCTTCCGGCGCGAGCTCTCGAAACTGGCTGGCTATCGCGCTGCCTGCGTGGTCGTCGAGGCAGGTCTCCTGGAAGTTCTGCAAGGGCGCTACCGGGGTGGCGCCCATCCGAACGCAGTGCTGGGCAGCGCGCTGTCCATCATCCTCGATCACCGCATCCCGGCGTTTTTCTGTTCCAACCGTCAGGCGGCCTGCCAGTTCGTGCAGGCCTATCTGCTCGGCGCTCACGCGAGGTGGAAAGCATGACGAAGTCCAAGGCAGCAGCCGCGGAAGTGAGATCTTCCCTGCGGGGAATCGTGGAGACGGTTTTCTACTCGGGCCCGACGTTCAGCGCCGGGCGTCTCCGCACAGCGGACGGCACTCTCATTACTTTTGCCGGCAAGGTGTTTGCCAAGGAGAACGATGCGGTTCGGATGGAAGGCCAGTGGACCAACCATGCGAAGTATGGGCGGCAGTTCGCGGCTGACTGCATGGGCTTCGATCAGGAGATGGACGCCGATGGGCTGGCGAACTTCCTGGCGAATCACCCGGACGTGAAGGGGATTGGCCCGGTGAAGGCCCGGCTGATCGCTGATGAGTTCGGCGTGCGCTTCGACGCGGCGATCCGCAGCCAACCCGAGGCCGTGGCCGCAATCGCGAAGGCGCCGGTGGAGGCGATCCTCGACCTGCAACGGATCTGGATCGCCAACAGCGACTTCAACGCCGCGATGACGCACTTGGCCAGCTTCGGGCTCACCCACCACCAGGTGACGACGCTGGTGGAGAAGTTTGGCAGCATGGTCGTCCCGATTCTCGAGAAGGATCCCTACGTGCTCGTCCGGGAGATCGCCGGCTACGGCTTCAAGCGAGTCGACAAAATCGCGCGCAAGATGGGCACCCCGAAGGACCTGCCATCCCGCATCCGGGCCGGCCTCCATTTCTGCATCCTCGATGCGCTCGACGACGGCCACTGCTGGGTGGAGTACGAAGACCTACTGGATCGCGCCAACGCTCTGCTGATCATGGACACGCTTGACAGCCGCGAGATCATCGAGCAGCATCTGGAAAGCCTGCTCCGGGAAGGCGCTCTGGTTTCGGCGCCCTTCGAACGGCTTGTCGTTGCCGATCCGGAAATCCATCGCATGGAACAGGACTTGGCGGCGGTCTTCATGAATGCGCACCTGCCCAGCCCTGTCTTCAAGGGCGTCGGCAACCTCGACGAGCTTCTCGATGCCTTGGGTCCGAAGCTCAATCCCGAGCAGCGCGAAGCGGTGAAGAACGTCCTGCGCTTCTCTATCTCGCTGATGGCGGGCGGCGCCGGTTGCGGGAAGACATACTCGGTTTCCACCATCGCCAGCATTGCGGAGGAAATGGAGTTGAAGGTGGTTCTGGCGGCGCCCACCGGCAAGGCCGCTCAGCGCCTTGAGGAGGTTGTGCGGCATCCGGCGAGCACGATTCATCGGCTGCTGGGGTTTGACGGCCACCGCTTTGCCCACGGCACCGACAACCGCATCGAGGCCGACATCCTCCTGGTCGACGAAGTGAGTATGGTTGATGTTCGTTTGGCTTGGCAGCTCTTCCAGGCCGTCGACCTGCAGAAAACAGCCGTGGTCTTGGTCGGGGATCATAACCAGTTGCCACCGGTGGGCCCCGGCAATCTCTTGCGGGATCTCGTCCGGTCCAGGGCGATTCCGACCACCATGCTCACTCGGGTCATCCGCCAGGCGGGCGTCCTGAAGGAGAACTCCATTGCTGTGTTGGATGGCCATGTGCGGCCCACCTCCGACATCAAGGTTGCGGGGCGGCGCCCGTGGTACGTCATCGACAAGTTCAGCGACAGCCACGAGGTGCGCGCATTCCTCCTGATGCTCTTCGAAGAGGTCCTCAGGGAGCGCCTGGGCTATGCCCTGCTGCGGGACGTGCAGGTGCTGACGCCCACCCACAAGGGGCCACTGGGCACCGTTGAGCTGAATATCAAACTCCAGCAGCTTCTGCAGCGGAAGCTGTTCGGCGTGGAAGTTGCCGAAGTCGAACCTGGGCATCGGCCCCGGCTCTACCCCAACGACAAGGTGATGCAAACGAAGAACGACTACGAAAGCGGCGTCATGAATGGCGCCGTCGGCTACGTGACCGGCGTGGACAACAAGGGAGGCATGACGATTGATTTCGACGGCAACGACATCGCAATGGAGGCCGGATCGAACCAGGCCAACAACATTCAACTTGCCCTGGCGTCTTCAATTCACAAAGTGCAGGGCTCGGAATTCCCCTGCGCCATCGTGATCGCCCACCGCTCGCACTCCTTCATGCACCACCGGAACCTCTTCTATACGGCGGTGACGCGCGCCAAAGATTCAGTGATCATCCTCGGCGACCGGTGGGGCATTGATAACTGCGCCAAGAAGCGCCAGGTGGACCGGCGAAACACCTTCCTTTCCTTTCTGCTCAACCAAGGAGCGTTTACGGTATGACCGGCACGAGTTCCATCGACGTCCACGCCTACTACCGCCAGATCACCGACGTGGACATCGCCCAGATCGCCCGCGAGTTGCTGGCCGGCAGGGTCACCGGCGAGACGCGGGACACGCTCCAATGCGATTGCCCGAATCACCAGAGCCAGTCTCACCGGTCACTTCACATCATGCTCGACAAGCAGGGCTGGTACTGCTTCGGCTGTGGCGTGGGCGGCGACGTCCTGCAACTGGTGGAATTCATCCAGTGCGGCCAAGTCACGCGCGGACAATCTGGCCGCATGCCGGAATCGCATCGGCGGGCTCGGGACTTTCTGGCTGCGCGCGCAGGCATGCCGCCACTGTCCAAGCTCTCCGCGGGCGGCGCGGAAGATGCCGAACAGGCCCACGCCCTCACGCTACGTGTCCGGGAGGCGTTGACCGAACTCGCGGGGTTCTATCACCAGCGGCTCCTGGCGACACCCGGCGTTCTCGCGTGGTTTCGGGACAAGTACGGCATCAGCGATGAGACGGCGGCCCGGCTGAAGATCGGCTTCGCCGCGAACACGGAACCGAGTGTCATTCGAGCACTGATGGACGGCCCGGGCGCATTCACCAAGCGCGAGCTCGCGGCGACTTCTGCATTCCGCCCCACCGCGCAGGATGGGCTCGTACCGTTCTTCGACGGCCGCATCGTGTTCCCGTACTGGAGCCGCGGACGCGTTGTGTTCATGATCGGCCGCCAGACGCCATGGACGCCCGATCAATCCTGGGAGAAGTCGAAATACAAGAAGCTCGCGGTTCAGAACGAGCGCGATGGCAGCCACGTCGCACCGTGCATCCGGAACGATGTGCTCTTCAATGAGGATGTTTTGCTCACGCGGCCCGAACGGGTCATCCTCACCGAGGGCGTCACAGACTGCATTTCGCTGATGGAGCATGGCTTCCCGACAGTCTCGCCCGTCACCGTGCAGATCCGCGAAGCTGACTGGGCCCGTCTGCTGCCGAAACTTGCCGGCGTGAAGACCGTCTACATCTGCCAGGACAACGAAGTCTCCGAAGCCGGCATGAACGGCGCCTTGCGGACGGCGCGAACGCTCGCGGAGAACGGCATCCTGACGCGATTGGCGGTTCTGCCGCTGGGAGAAACGCAGCAGACTGCGCGGAGTGAGCTTCGGGAACGGTTTGGTGTCGAGGGCTCCGTCACACCACGGGAACTCGCGAAACTTCTGGCAGGCAAAGACCAGGACGAGATCCAGCAAGCCCAGGCCCTGTTGGCCGGCGCCAAAATCGACGTGAACGAGTATTTCGCCGCAGGCAAGACCGCGGCCGATTTTGAGGAGATCCTCAGTGCGGCCCAGACCCCGCTGGAACTCGCCATTTCACAGCTCGGTACCGGCACTCCCGACCAGAACCTCAGCCGGGCACTGGAGCCCATCCTGGCCGAGGTCGGACGCCTGGACCCCATCGAACAGGATCGTCACCTGCGCCTCATTCAGGCACGCTGCGGGAAAGAGCGCATTCCGGTCGGCACCCTGCGCAAGCAGTTGAAGGTCGTCGAGATCGACCGAAAGGCCCGCCCTGGCAGCGGCCGCTCCTACGGGTTCTCCGGGTCCGGTGGAGCACAGCCGGCCTCAATCAGCCGGACTCAACCTGCGTCATTGCCAGACATCCAGGTGAACAACCGACAGTTGCCGGCCGTCATCGCTGACGCATGGTCGGCGATTCACGCCGCAAATCAGATCGATTCTCCGTCCAGCACCGGCAAACCCTTCCTGTTTCAGTGCGGGGGCGCATTGGTCCGCATCGCGGAAGCGGACGACGGTCCCACGATCGATCACCTGAACGAAACGTCGATGTATGGTGTGCTGGCGCGAACGGCCAACTGGAGCAGGATGATGGGGGACCTCGTCCTCGCCACATCTCCATCCAAAGATGTTGCGCGTGACATGCTCGTCAACCCGGATCTCGAGCTTCCCCATCTGGAATCGCTCATCCGCACTCCCGCTTTCGGAAAGGATGGCCGTCTCATTTCCGACCTCGGCTATCACCCCCAGGACCGCCTCTGGATGTTCGCTGACGCGTCGCTCACGGTGCCAGACGTCCCCGCCGAACCCACTGCGGACCAGGTCACTACCGCACGGTCTCTGCTGCTGGATGACCTGTTCGTCGATTTCCCCTTCGTCACGCCTTCCGACCGCGCGCACGCGGTGGCGGCCATCATCCTGCCTTTCATCCGTCGGATGATCGACGGGGCCACGCCCATCCATCTCGTCGAGGCGCCGACTATGGGATCCGGCAAAGGACTGCTCACGAACCTGATCTCCATCGTGACCACCGGCGCGGCCTGTGACGTCCGTACACTGCCTGAGCACGAGGACGAGGTCCGCAAGATGCTCACCGCCGAGTTGATCAAGGGCCGTCCGATCATCCTGCTCGATAACGTCAGCGACAAGAAAAAACTGGATTCGCCCGCCTTGGCGGCGATCGTCACCTCACCCCGTTGGACCGACCGGTTTCTCGGCGAGTCGAAGATGGTAACCGCGCCCAACAATGCTCTCTGGCTGATGACCGGCAACAACCCGAAACTCTCCGATGAGATGCCGCGCCGGTGCGTCCGCGTGCGCATCGACCCGCGAGTGGACCGCCCATGGCTGCGTGCGGAATTCAAGCACAAGGCCATCGCGGGCTGGGCGAAACAAAACCGGTCGGCTCTGGTTCACGCCGTGCTGACCCTGGTCCAGGCATGGATTGCGGCCGGCCAGCCACTGCACGCCGTCCTTCTCGGCTCTTTCGAGGCTTGGTCGGCCATCGTTGGCGGCGTCCTCGGAGTCGCACAGATCCCGGGCTTCCTGGGTAATCTCGATGAACTCTATGAGACCGCCGACGCCGACGGCCAGATGTGGCGCGAGTTCACCGCCGCCTGGTGGGAGGTCTTCCACGACGAGCCGCAGAAGGTCGGTGACCTGAACCGGTTGTGCGAAGAACGCGAATTGATGCTGAACGCTCGCGGTGACGGATCGGCGCGATCACAGCAAACGCGATTGGCAAACGCACTCGGCAACAAACGGGACCGGGTTTTCAACGGCCACGCGGTGAAGCGAACGAATCAGAACAAGCATAAAAGCTCGGTATTCTACGCACTCGCACCTATCGAAGGAGAGGTAAATTCGGTCCAGCGCGGTCAGAAAACCTTGGATCTAACTGATTCGATTGAGTTTGTCGACCTTGCTGACCTGTGATGCGCAAAACCGAACCTACCGAACCTCTGATGTCGAAAACCGAACCTCGTGAGCCAAGGTTCGGTTTTTGTAACTAGCTGTGTTGTCAATATCTTACGTGGGGCTCCGAGGTGAAAACCGAACCTACCGAACCTCTGGAGGCATTGCTCCGTACGTGAGAGAAAAAAACACAAAGGCGCATGAGTCTTTACATTTTATTTGTAAATGGGTCGCTAAAGGCCCCAGAGGTTCGGTAGGTTCGGTCGGTCTCTGCAACCAGCACAAAACAAGCTGGTTAACTCGACCGAACCTTGCTGGCGAAGGTTCGGTCGGCAAGATGAGGTTCGGTGTTGAAAAATTCTACAGGTCGGCAGTCGGAACGGCGGCCGTAATTGGCAGTTCGGAGGAACCCAGACATGACTGACGCAAATGCGATGGTGGACACCAGTGTCCTACGGCTGGCCCATCTGTTCGTTTCGACTTCGCTCGATACCTGGACGACAGATCAGCCGGAGGTGTTCGCCCGCGATGTCCAGATCAACGACACTCACTACCGGCGGCTCGATCCGGAGTACTTCGCCTGGCTGCGCGCCAAGATGACGGCAGCACGGACGGCGGCGCAATCCGGCAGGCTTCCGGTCGACGCGTTCAACGCATTGCGGTCGCGGTTCAATGCCGTTCAATCGTGCGCCGTCGAGCACTTCGGTGAACCGCGGTTGCGGGAGGCCGTTCGGGTCTTGAGCGTGCGGCTCTATGCGCCGCCAATGGCCGAGCCGACCGTCAACGTGCCGGCGCGAGGATCGGCGTGCCAGGATGCCCGCGACAGGAGCACTTCGTGCGATGTCTCGCCCGATGCGGCTGCGCAGGTGGATGCGATCCGGGACAAGGCACTGGCGCTCGGCTGGAACCACGACCGGCTCTACCGCGTGCCCGACACCCGCCGTTCAGGAATCGTGGTGAGTGGCGGCCTCATTTGCTACCTCCGTGACGGCTGGAAGATCGGCGAAGTCACACGGCAGTCCATCGAGACCATCGGACCGCCGCCGCTCGCAGTCCGGCAACGCTTCTACAACCCGGATGTGGACCAGCCCTGGATAAGAAAAGTGGGCAGGCCGCAGGAATTCCAAAAAATTCCTCCGCCTCGCTGAGTATTAGTAGATGAAGGTTCGGTTCGGGCGAGCAGCGCAAAGCGCACTCCCTGAAAGAGCACTTCCCAACAAGTAGAGACGGGACTCTCGTTAAACTCCTTCCCTTCGCTCCGACACCCAAAGTGCGCCTCAAGAAAGACCAGTATCCACTCTATGCGGCAGACGGCCGGTCGCTCGGCTATCGCTCCCGCGAGGCAGTCGAACGGCTGCTCGCCGACGGTTTCGTGACAGCTTCCTTTGGCCGCAAGGGGCACCTGCGGGCGATCCACGTGCGTGCGGAGGATGGTTCGCATCCCGTCGAGACCCAACCGAGAGCCGGGACGAAGTACAGCTTCCAACAGCACCTCGCCAGCGGGCACCGTTGCTGGAAACTGAAGAAACTCGACCTGGTCGATGAAGACGGCGTTCGGTTCAGTACCGAGGGGATCTACCAGCGCGTTCTGCTCGATTGCCTGCCGACATGAAACAGTCCCAATGCAATGCAGGTGGACGGCACTGCGCGAGAGAGCGCGGCGCCTGGCAACCAGTGTTCACGGCGATGGCGACTCCGAAAGCGGACCCTGAGTTCCGGGGCACGCTCAAAGAGTTCGTCGAGCAGTGCTGCGTCGTCGAAACCGGAAGCGCGGTCGGCGCCGGCGAAATCTACCGTGCGTACGAACGCTGGGCCGTTTCCATTGGGAAGCGCGGTGTCATGAAGCAGCGGAACTTCGAGACCCGCATGATCCTGGCTGGAGTTCGGATTGAGATGGGGCGACCTGGCGGTGGCACCTTCTGGGTGGGCCTCAGGATGAAGCAGTCCACATTGGAGAAGCCCGTCAACTGAAACGACGTCAAAGACCATGCCACAAGAAGCAACACCGGACATACTGGCCGAGCGGATCTGCCGGCGACTGGAGTTGCCCACAGCTGACAACGCCGAGGTCGTGGCTGGACTGCTTCGAGATGCGTTGAGGGATGTCAAGGATGCCGCGGTCGCCAACACCAAGGCCGCGTGCCTAGTGATTGCCGAGGAAGAAGCCGAACGCTGTCATGCGGTTGGGGCGACCGGCGCGCAACAGGCGGCGCTGATCATCGCGGGGCGAATTCGCAAGAGAGCAATCGGCCAGCACGGAGTCTACAGCAGCCCGCCAGCGAATCGAGATGTAAGCTGACCAAAAACCATCAAGAAGCTGCCAACAAGAGCGTGTAGGCCAACCGTGGGTCCCTCCTGGGCATAACCAAACCTGGGTTGACGAATGGCACGATTTCGATAGCGTTGGCCTACGAAAAGGTGGTCACCAAGACCCTGCACGCGGCTTAGCCCTTTCCCTGCAATGATTTCCAAAAAGCATCCGTGGGTAGTCACCCCCGACAACCAAACCGGTCGTCATGGGTCCTGCTGGTCTCCTCAACCGGTTGCAGGCTGCATCTGGATTCCCTTGCGGAATCGGCTTGGTCAGATCGTCGCGTACACCTTGATTGAGGAGCAGGATGCCAACCTGGCCAACATGACGTGGCACCTCAGACGAGGTGGCTACGCAGCGCGAGGCATTACACACCGGCATCATCACCAAGGACCCACCCGCAAGAAGATTGAATTGCTACACCGAGTGATTCTCCGCGCTCCGCAAGGATTGGAGGTGGATCACATCAATCGAAACCGGTTGGATAACGCCGGTGCAACCTCCGTTTCGCCACCTTCGCAGAGCAAGCCAGAAACGTCTCTCTCAACTCCAAGAATACGACCGGTTACAAAGGGGTTTCCTTCCTGCGAGACGCACGGTGTTGGAAATCCTGCGTTGTCCTCGATGGCGTGAGCTTCAACATGGGTATTTTCATCAGTCCTGAGGCTGCGGCTTTTGCTTACGACCTGGCTGCAAGTGCGCTCCACGGGGAATTTGCAGCAATCAACTTCAAGCTCGCGGACCGGACAATCCAAGCCTTGGGCTTCGGCGCTCTCCAGAACTTACCCACCCGTGCTCTCGAAAAGTGACCCAG
>CAZLDN010000080.1:0-22625 GCA_964558355.1 uncultured Candidatus Solibacter sp. | reverse complement strand
GCTGGGTCACTTTTCGAGAGCACGGGTGGGTAAGTTCTGGAGAGCGCCGAAGGAGAAGGTGTGGGGCGTGCCATGCGACCGGATCAGCGCCGAGTGGGGCGCGCAGCGGATCAAGGGCCTTTCCGTCTGGGCCACGCTGATTCACGCATTGAGGAAGATGTTCGGGGCTGGAAAGGGTGACATTGGGCAGAAGGACACGCAAACCTCGCTGATCGAGCAATTCCTGTACCCGAAGTTCGGCCCTGGACAGATGTGGGACGAGGTGGCGCGCCAGATCAGGGAGAAGGGCGGGGAGATCCACACCGGCTACCGGTTCGAGCGCATGATCACGGATGGCTGGCGGGTTCGGGCGGTGGAGGCGGCCGATTCGGCAACGGGGCGGACGGAGACGTTTCAGGGTGATTACTTTTTCTCGACAGCCCCGGTAAAGGAACTGATGAGGTCGTTCGACGCCGAGGCTCCGGCAAGTGTGTTGGAAGTGTCGGACGGTCTGGTTTACAGGGACTTCATGACGGTGGGGCTGCTGGTTCGCTCGCTGCGGATCAACGACGACACGCCGCAGGGGAAGAAGCTCATCGGCGACAACTGGATCTATATCCAGGAGCCCGATGTTCTGCTGGGCAGACTCCAGGTCTTCAACAATTGGAGCCCTTTCATGGTGGCCGATGCGGCGAATGTGTGGTTGGGGCTTGAGTATTTCTGCAACGAGACGGATGAGATATGGAAGATGGGGGACGAGCGCGTGGTCGAGTTTGCGACCGAGGAATTGAGCAAGATCGGAATCATTGACGCCACTGAGGTAATCGACGCGACGGTGCTGCGGATGGAGAAGACGTATCCAGCTTATTTCGGCACCTATGACCGGTTCGACGAGGTGCGTGAGCATGTGGACCGGTACGCGAACCTGTTCCTAATCGGCCGCAATGGGATGCACCGCTACAACAATCAGGACCACTCGATGCTGACCGCAATGATGGCGGTGGACAACATCATCGCGGGCAAGACGGGCAAGACGGAACTATGGGAAGTGAATACGGAGATGCATTACCACGAGGAGAAGGAAAGGTCCTAACCGCCTGTTCTGGGGCGGCGTGGCCCACTTACCGGCGATTGGAGGCGGTACGCACACCCATGAGAATGGCTGCGGCTCTGACTGTACCCAGCTCGACATGAGGTAGGCTATCCAATTACACTGATTGCGCGAATGCATCTGTTCCTAAAGATCGGACTACAGCTCTTAGCGGTGAGCATAGCGATCATCGTCAGCTTTCTAGATTATGTGGCACACGACAAGCGAACTCGCCGGTTCAGACTAATTCGCCGGGCGCCCTTCATCCTCTCACTCTTGTTGCTGGCAAGCAGTGTGGGTCTAACTGTCTGGGATGATCGAGCCGACGAGGCGGCACGGCGAGAGCTGCAACTCCAACTTGAGTCTGCAAGTCAGCCTGTACAGGAAGTCTCACTAGGCTTCAGTGTACGTGTGCCCATGACTCACCCACGACTTCGCTCGTATTGGGCGCGTTTGTCGCGGGGCATCAACTCCACGCTGAGTACCAAGGAGGCAAGGTTTGGCCTGTACATTAGCAGCAGATCCGCGACCGGAGAAATGCTCAATCTCGGTGTCTCAGAGAGTTCACCATTGTTCCCAAACGCGGCCAGAGAGCCTTTGGCTTACTTTCTCCTAAACTTCGTGGGCATCCGAGCGGACTTTTACGCGCCTGAGAACAAGGAATTCTCAGAGTCTTCTAAAGCGGATCTTTCGTTACCTCTCACTGCCATCATCGATCGAAGTGTGCCGATCCTTCGACGTCAGGGTAACGACTTCGCGATCACATCTCTCAGCTACGATACCCGATCAAAGCAGGTCCTGGTGACCGCCAACGACTGGCAGGTACCCTCCGGCAACTGGCAGTCGAATGGGAGGCTACAATCACTCCCAGCCATCATGCGCTCGGTTCTGGTCGTACGATTCTACGGGTACATGCGTACGAACCATCCGGAAGTTCGGGAGTACCTGGATGAGATCCAGCGCACAATCAACGTTTCTCACGTCAATCTCAAGGTTTCTGGCCGACGATTCGAATTCGGGACTCGAGAACTCAAGCCTCGCCAAGCTGGAGACGGAAGTACGATGTTTGTTGCCCCTGTTGCTTCTTCGCGAGACCAATTAGCCCACTGATCCACGAAAACGTGGACGCGTCTCAACACCGCAATCACCGTGTTCCTATTCTGTCTGTTTTGGATGCCAAACCGATTTTGCCCTGCCTGGCTTGGCTCTCGTTGTTGTTCACAGGCTTAGGATCCTCGGATCACTTGGACCTGCTCTGCCAACAAACGACTCATTGCCCGCCGGAGCCGGACCGGGGGCCCGCCGTCTGTCGGAGCGGCACGACACGAATGTCGAGACGGCAGACCTGGAGGTCCGCGCTCCAAGGGGACCGCTTCCTAACGGCGAGCGGCTCGGTCAGCCGCGGAGGGCCTGTTCGATGTCGGCGATGACGTCCTCGATGGCTTCGATGCCGGCCGAGAAGCGGACCAGGGATTGAGCGACGCCCATCCCGGCCTTGAGCGCCGGCGGCACGTCGCGATGGGAACTGATCCAGGGGTAGAGGGCCATGGTGTGGACGTCGCCCAGCGAAGTTGCCTTCACTATCAGTTTCAGGCGGTCAAGGAAGCCGAAGACGTCCGGCTTGGCGGCTCCCTTGATTTCGAAGCTCACCATGCCGCCGTAGAGCCCTTCGGGCAGCAGACGCGAAATGATGGCGGCGTCGGGGTGGGCGGGATCGCCTGGGTGGTGGACGCGGGCGACCATGGGATGCGAACGAAGCCAGGCGGCGAGGGCGAGCGAATTCTGGCACTGGCGCTCGACGCGCAAGGCAAAAGTCTTGATGCCGCGCATGGTGAGGAAACACTCCATCGGACCCATGACCGGTCCGGCGATGCGCGACAGCCGGCGGACGGTTTCGTGGAACTCTTCGGTCGTGGTAATCAGGCCGCCGAGGGTGTCGCCGTGGCCGCTGAGGTATTTGGTTGAACTGTGGACGACGACATCGGCGCCGAGTTCGAGCGGGCGGACGAGCAAGGGCGTGGCGAAGGTGTTGTCCACCATCAGCGCGCAGTTGCGGGCGCGGCACAGCCGGGCGATGGCGGGCATGTCGCCGATGCGCAGCAGCGGGTTCGAGATGGTCTCCATCAACAGGCAGCCGGGCTGGAACTCATCCAAGGCGGCTTCGACGGCGGCGAGATCGTTGGTATCGACGAAGCGGGTCTCGAAACCAAACGGACCCAGGACGTCGAACAGCAGTTTGATGGTGGCGCCATAGATGTCGCGGGCGCAGAGGACGCGGCGCGGACGGTCGAGCAGGACTGCCGTGAGGGCGTGTTGAAGGGCGGTCATGCCCGAGGCGCAGGCCAGCGAACCATGGCCGTTTTCGAGCGATGTGATGAGCTCTTCCAGGGCATCGCTGGTGGGATTCGAGTAACGCGAGTAGGCGTAGCCTTTCTGCTCGGCGGCGAAGATGCGGTCCTGCTCGGCTTGGGATTCGTTGATCCAACTGGCGGCGAAATGGACGGGCGTCGAGACGGGGATCTGGGTCTGGGGTTTCCTGCGGTCGCCGGCGTGGACGGCACGTGTTTGGATCTTCATCGGATTACTTTCGCTTCCACCGGACACCTTCGCGAGTGTCTTCGATGACGACGCCCTGATCGAGAAGTTCGGCGCGGATCGCGTCGGCGCGGGCGAAGTCGCGGGACTTCTTGGCCAGGGTTCGTTCGGTCACAAAAGCGTCGATTCCGGCGTCCGACAGAGACGCGGCGGTGACGGTGGGTTTGAGGACGTCGAAGATAGCGTCGAAGCGGTCGAGCAGCGCGCGCGCGCCGGACTTGTTCGAAGCCAGGAACTGGTCCGAGTCCATGGCGGTGTTGGCGTCGCGGATGTATTCAAAGACGGCGGCGAGGGCGCCGGCGGTGTTGAGGTCGTCGTCGAGCGAATCGTCGAAGCCGGACAGGGCTTCGGCGGCGCGGCGGGTCATTTCGGCGTTTTCGCCATCGGGGAAGAATTCGCCCGAGAGGCGCAGTTCGAAGTTGCGCAGGCGGTCGATGGAGGCGGCGGCTCCTTTGAGTCCGTCGAAGGTGAAGTTGAGCTGCTTGCGGTAGGGGGCCGAGGCGAGAAGGTAGCGGACCGATTCGGGCGAATAACCGCGGTCGAGGATGTCCCGCAACGTATAGAAGTTGCCAAGCGACTTCGACATCTTCTGGCCCTCGACCATGAGGTGTTCGGCGTGGAGCCAGTAGCGGACAAACTGCTTGCCGGTGAGCGCCTCGGACTGGGCGATTTCGTTTTCATGGTGGGGGAAGACGAGGTCGACGCCGCCGGTGTGGATGTCGATGGTTTCGCCGAGATACTTCATCGCCATGACGGAACACTCGATGTGCCAGCCGGGGCGGCCCTCGCCCATGGGGGCATCCCAGCAGGGTTCGCCGGGTTTGCGGGCCTTCCAGAGGACGAAGTCGCGGGCGTCGTCCTTTTCGTATTCGTCGACATCGACGCGCGCGCCGGCGATGTTGCCGCTGAGGTTGATTTTCGAGAGCTTGCCGTAGTTGGGGAACGAGCCGATGCGGAAGTAGATGGAACCGTCGCTTTCGTAGGTATGGTTCGAGGCGGCAAGTTTTTCGATGGCCTCGGCCATTTCATGGATGTGTTCGGTGGCGAGGACGATGCGTTCGGGCTTTTCGAGGCGCAGGGTTGCCGAATCGGCGAGGAAGGCTTCGATGTACTGGGCGGTGTATTGCTGGATGGTCTGGCCGTGCTCGATGGCTTTGCGGATGATCTTGTCCTCGACGTCGGTGATGTTCATGACGTGGTCGAGCGTGAATCCGCGGGCGCGCAGGGTGCGGCGAAGGATGTCCTGAAAGGTGAACGTCCGGAAGTTGCCGATGTGGACGAAGCTGTAGACCGTGGGTCCGCAGGTGTACATACGGACCGTTTTTCCGTCGAGCGGTTGGAACTCTTCCAGCCGCTGGGTAAGCGTATTGTGGAACCGCAAAGGCATGGGGGGCTAAACTTATTAGTCTAACCCTTGCCAGTCCTGAAGTTTGAAATCGAAGCCGTGTGTCCCGAGACGGGTGCGCGAGCCGGACTGCTGCACACGCCGCATGGCGTGGTCCCGACGCCCGTCTTCATGCCTGTCGGCACGCAGGCGACGGTGAAGGGGGTCTTTCAGCGCGACCTGGCGGGGGAGTTGGACGCGAAGATCATCCTTGGCAACACATACCACCTGTTCTTGCGGCCCGGCCATGAACTGATCCGCGACTTCGGCGGACTGCATGGATTCATGAAATGGGACCGGGCGATTCTGACCGATTCGGGCGGCTTCCAGGTGTGGTCGTTGAGCCAGTTGCGGAAAGTCCGCGACGAGGGGGTGACGTTCCGGTCGCACATCAACGGGGACGCGCATCTGTTCACGCCCGAGCGCGTTGTCGACATTCAGATGGCTCTGGGCAGCGACATCATGATGGCGCTGGACGAGTGCACCGGCTACCCGGCTGAGCGGCGCAAGGCGAAGAAGTCGATGGAGTTGACGGTCCGCTGGGCGCAAAGGGCGTTCGAGCATTACAGGGAGACGACGCGGGGCGGGGAAGCGAGGAACGCCTTGTTCCCGATCGTTCAAGGGTCGATGTATGCGGATCTGCGGCAGGAGTGCGCGCGTGCGCTGGTTGATCTGGACGCGGAAGGTTATGCCGTCGGCGGGCTGAGTGTGGGAGAACCCAGGGCGCTCAGCATGGAGATGACGGAGGCGACCGTGCCCTTGTTGCCGGCCGATAGGCCGCGCTACGTGATGGGCGTGGGCATGCCGGAAGAGCTGCCCGAATACGTGGCCCGCGGCGTGGACATGATGGACTGCGTGATGCCGACGCGCAACGCGCGAAACGGTTGCCTGTTCACCAGCCAGGGCAAGGTGATCATCAAGCAGGCGCGGTACCGGGACGATCCGGCGCCGGTTGACGCGGCGTGCGGCTGCATGACATGCCGCACGTATTCAAGAGCGTATCTTCGCCATCTGTTCGTTGCCGGCGAGATGCTCTATGGCATGTTGGCGACCATCCACAACCTGGCGTATTACCTTGACATCATGCGCCGGATGCGAGAGGCTATCGTACTTGGGACGTTCCCTGCGTTCCTGAAGTCTGCTCAAGGGATGGCGCTGTCCGGCGATGGAGTTTCCGGGCAGGGCTAGCTGTCCGGCGCCGTGCGTGAAACCGGCACGGCGGCGCCCTCATGGATCCCAAGTGATGTTACCGGCGACGGACTGCGTAGGGAACCGAGAACACAGATGAGCTTCATACTATTTCAATCGCCCCCGGCGTCGAATCCGCTGATTCAGTTTCTCCCGATCCTGGTCATCTTCGGAATCTTCTACTTCCTCCTCTTCCTGCCGATGCAGCGGCAGAAGAAGCAGCAGAAGAAGATGCTGAGCGATTTGAAGTCAGGCGACAACGTGCTGACCAGCGGCGGGCTGATCGGAACCATCGTCGACGTGAAGGACGATGATACGATTGTGTTGCGGGTGCGGCCCGACGGCGTGAAGCTGCAGATGTCGCGCGGCTCGGTGGCCAACGTCCTGACGGACAAGGTCCAGAAGTAAGAGCGAGCCAGGCCGCGGCAGGAATCCAGTTAAGAGAACCTAGCAGGAAGTAGACCGCAAATGACCAGCAACCTGAAGTGGAAAGCCCTGATTATCCTTGCGACGACGCTGGTGTGCCTATTCGGCGTCTTCGGGCTGCCGAAGTCCAAGGACGAGCTGATCGCCAATTGGAACAACAACATCAAACTCGGCCTGGACCTGAGAGGCGGATCGCTGCTGGTGCTGCAAGTTCAGTTGCAGGATGCATTCCGCAGTGAAGCCGTGCTTCAGATTGAGCGGCTGAAGGAAGAGATGGGCCGCCAAGGCATCGTTCATGGCGAATTGGACGCCTCGGAGCCGAAGACTCTGGCCGAGGCCGACAAGATCGAGATCCACGTGAAGGGGATCCCTGTGGACAAGACGGCGGCGTTCCGGGCCGTGGTCAGCGAGCAGTTTGCGAGCTGGAACCTGTCGCCGGTGAACTCGACCGACTACCGGCTGACGATGAAGCAGACCGACGCGCTGGCGCTGAAACGGGACACGCTCGAGCGCTCGATGGGCACGATCGAAAACCGTATCAACGGACTGGGTTTGGCCGAGGCGTCGGTGCAGCAGCGTGGCGGCGCCGACACGGAAGCCGAGATCCTGATCTCGCTGCCGGGGCTGGACGATCCGGCCCGGGTGAAGTCGATTCTTCAGACGGCGGCGATGCTGGAGCTCTATGAAGTGAAGGACGGGCCATACGCGCGGCAGGAAGACATTCTGGCCAAGAGCGGCGGCGTTCTGCCCCTGGGTTCGAAGCTGGTGCGTTCGACGGCCAGGGCTGGAGAGCAGGGAGAAGGCTGGTTCGTCGTGGCCCGCACGCCGGTGGTCACGGGCCGTGATTTGCGCGACTCGCGCCCGTCGCAGGACGAGTTTGGGAAGTGGGAGACTTCATTCGTGCTTTCGCAGGATGCGAAGGGGCGGTTTGGCCGGTTCACGGAGGCCAATGTGGGCAAGCGTCTGGCGATCGTTCTGGACGGCCAGATTCGCAGCGCGCCCGTGATTCAGAGCAAAATTGAAGACCAGGGCCGCATCACCGGGGCGGCTTCACAGCAGGACGCCAGCGATCTGGCGCTTGTCCTCAGGGCAGGCTCGTTGCCAGCCGGCGTCGTGTATCTCCAGGAGCAGACAGTCGGACCGTCGCTCGGCGCGGACTCGATCCGCCAGGGGCTGATGTCGGGGCTGATAGGCCTGATCGTTATCGTCATGATCATGCTGTTCTACTACCGGGGCAGCGGCGTCAACGCCACCGTGGCGCTGGTAATGAACGGCCTGATTCTGATTGGAGTTCTCGCATACGCAGGCGCGGTGCTGACGCTGCCGGGCATCGCGGGCATCATCCTGCTGATCGGCATGGCGGTGGACTCGAACGTGCTGATCTTCGAGCGCATCAGGGAAGAGCTCCAAGCCGGCAAAGCGGTTGTGACGGCGATGGACAACGGATTCAACAAGGCGTTTCTGACGATCATCGACACGCACGTGACGACGGTGGTGAGCTGCGCGTTTCTGTTCATGTTTGGAACGCCGTCGATCCGCGGCTTCGCGGTGACGCTGGTGATCGGCCTTGTGGCCAACATCTTCACGTCGGTCTTTGTATCGAGAGCGATCTACGAGTTTGAATTCTCTCGCCAGGGCAACCGGCCGTCGTTGAGCATTTAGTCCGGGTTGTGATAACTTCTAGGGGTTTCCGAGACGAGGGAGCCCCGGTGAGCGGGACCGGTTGACGAACCAAATTTGGCGCGAGCCGGTCCGAGGTCGTACATGGAACTGTTCAAGAACACAAACATCGATTTTCTCGGTAAACGAAGGGTCTTCTATGGCCTGTCAGCGGTCCTGATCCTGATCGGGTTGGGAAGCTGGATCTCCAAAGGGGGATTGAAGTACGGGATCGACTTCAGCGGAGGCGCCAACGTCACCGTACGATTCTCCAGCCAGCCGCCCATCGACAGGATCCGCGCCGCGGTTTCGGCGAAATTGCCAGGGGAGCTTTCCGTGCAGGACGTGGCCGGCACCACCGAGGTGATCATCGGCACGGGCTTGAAGGGCGACAAGGAACTGCAAGCGGCGCGCGGACTGATAGTGGAGGCTCTGCAGGCCGCATTTGGCGCGACTGGCGGCAAGCTCGATTTCAACAACGCCACGGCGCAGTCGCTAGTGGACCGGTTGCGCGAGCCGCTGCAACGCGCCTCGGTCCCGGTGGGCGACCAGGAACTGCAAGAGACGGCGCAGCGGATGATGGAATTCAAGAATTCTCCGCCACGCTCGGGCGTTCTGACCTCGCTCGATGAGCTGAGAGGGATCCAAGGCGTCTCGCCCACGGTGCTCAATGTAATGAAGCAGGAATGCGGCCTGGCCGCGTTCTCGATTCGCGGCGCGGAGGTGATCGGTCCGAAGATCGGCGCCGAGATGAAGAACAAGGCCATTCTGGCCACTCTCTACGCCCTCGGCGGCATGCTCATCTACATCGCATTCCGGTTCGAGTGGATCTACGGCCTGGCGGCCGTGATCGCGGTGTTTCACGATGTTATCATCACGCTTGGCCTGTTTTCGCTGTTCGACAAGGAGATCTCGCTAAACGTGATCGCGGCGCTGCTGACACTGGTCGGCTACTCGATGAACGACACGATCGTCGTCTTTGACAGGATCAGGGAACATCTGAAGCTGAGCCGTAAGGACCCGTTCCCGAAGCAGGTCAACGACAGCATCAACCAGACGCTGTCGAGGACGGTTCTGACTTCGGGACTGACGTTCATCGCGGCGTTGTCGCTGCTGATCTTCGGCGGCCCGGTGCTGAACGGATTCAGCTTCGCGCTGGTGGCCGGGATCCTGGTGGGAACCTACAGCTCGATTTTCGTGGCCAGCCCCATCCTGGTTTTCTGGTATAACTACGCGGAGAAGGGCCGCAAGGGCCGCAGGACGGCTGAGGGCGGGAAGAGATAGGATTAAATGCGCGTCATGTGCCAGGCAGACCGGAACTTTCAGCCCGGCATGGTGTCAAACTCAATGAGTAGATATGGCCTAACGAGGCCTGGACAATAGGAACCGAGGAGAAGGTAACCAGATGTTCGAACAATCGTTCGTCGAAGGGACCGCGAGGACCAACAAGAGTTGGACGGTGATGGTGTCGTTCGGCCTGCAAGTGTGCATCGTCGTCGCGGGCATTATCATTCCGCTGTTGAACCCGGAGATGCTGCCCAAGACGGCGCTCTCGATGATGCTGGTTGCGCCGCCTCCGCCGCCGCCTCCTCCTCCGCCGCCGGCGCCGGTACAGGTGGTGAAGATCCAGAAGGTGATTCCGAAGCAGTTTGACGGCTCGAAGCTGGTCGCGCCGAAGCAGATCCCGAAAGAGATCGCGATGATCAAGGAAGACGAGCTTCCGCCGACCACCGGTGGTGTAGGCGTGGTGGGCGGTATTCCGGGCGGCATGCCTGGCGGGACGCCTGGCGGCGTCATCGGCGGCATTATCGGAGCCGTGCCTCAGGCCGCTCCGCCTCCGCCGCCCGTCGCGGCGCCCAAGGTGGTTACGCCTAAGCGCATCTCGGTGGGCGGCAATGTGCAGCAGGCGAAACTGCTCGCCCAGCCGAAGCCGCTCTATCCGCCGCTGGCCAAGCAGGCCCGCATTTCGGGAACAGTCCGCTTTACCGCTATCATCGGCCGCGATGGCACGATCCAGAATCTGACGCTGCTCGGCGGCCATCCGCTTCTGGTTCAGTCGGCCACCGAAGCCGTGAAACGGTGGCGCTATCAACCGACTCTGCTCAACGGCGAGCCGGTCGAGGTCGTCACGCAGATCGATGTGAATTTCACGCTGAGCCAGTAACACTGGCTCGTTCAGTTTGTAGTGGAAGTTTGGTAGTTCGTTTAACTCAGATTCAACTCGCAGGAGATAAAGAAAGATGTTGCTTCAATTGCAGATTTGGGCTTTCCTGCTGCTGCAGGAAGGCGGCGCGGCGGTTGGCTTTGACCTCCGCTCGATGTGGAACCAGATGGGTATCCCGGCAAAACTAGTCGTGGTGATCCTGTTCGTCATGTCGGCCTGGTCGATCGGCGTCATGATTGACCGTCTGATCGTGTTCAACGCGGCGCGCAAACAGTCGCGGCTGTTCGCCCCGGCGGTAGCCGGCGCGCTGAGGGAAGGCAAGTTGGACGAGGCCATCAAGATTGGCGACCGTTACAAGAAGAGCCACCTGGCCAAGGTCGTTGTCGCCGGTTTGCAGGAGTTTCGCGCTCATCAGGTGAGCACCGAAATCCCCGGTGAAGAGGTCGAGGCCTCGATGCGCGCCCTTGAACGCGCGCAGGCGATCGTGCACTCCGAACTCGAGCGCGGCGTCGGCAACCTCGCCACCATCGGTTCGACTGGCCCGTTCGTCGGCCTGTTCGGCACTGTCGTCGGCATCATCAACGCGTTCCAGGGGATTTCGAGCGAGAAATCGACCGGTCTCGGCGCAGTCGCCGGTGGTATTTCGGAAGCCCTGGTCGCTACTGCAATCGGTCTGTTCGTCGCCATTCCCGCGGTGTGGATGTACAACTACTTCATCACCCGCATGAAGGGCTTCGACGTCGAGATGTCGAACTCCAGTTCGGAACTGATCGACTATTTCCTGAAGCGTTCGCAAAGCAAGGCCGGCAAGTAAGCAAGCCGGTCTGACGCAGCACCGCGAGCCTGCTGAGTTGACTCCGCAAGCCAGGAACCGGCGCGGCAAACGCCGGTTCCCGCGAGGGGAGCCAAGCAAAGGGTAAGCCAAGGCGAATAGGCGGGAGGACGATATGCACAAAATGAAAAAGCTCCATTCGGAAGAGGTCGTCAACGACATCAACGTGGTGCCGATGATCGACATCATGCTGGTGTTGCTAATTATCTTCATGGTGATCACGCCCATGTTGTCGAAGGGCGTCAGCGTCGACTTGGTGAAGACGATGAACCCCACCGCGATGCATGACGCCGACAAGGAAGACGCGGTCGTGGTCGCGGTCACCCGCAACGGCGACGTGTTCCTGGGCAGCACGAAGACGCCGGCGGCGGATCTTCCGGGCAAGGTCAAGGACATGTTGACGAGCAAGTTGAACAAGACGGTGTATGTGAAGTCGGATTCGCGCGCCCGCTACGGGAAGGTGGTGGACGTGGTGGATAATCTTCGCGCCGCCGGTGTGGACAATGTTGGGTTGCTGGTGGATTTGGACGCCAAGTCGAAGAACAAGCCGTTGGCTGAGGCGCCCCCCGCGGCCATGTAGTGGGTTTAGCGCCGCGCCGGCTGTGCAGTCGCGCGGTTCACCGGCAGCGATTGATGGTTAAACCGCGGACGCGCCGGGTATAGGGATAAAGAAGGAGTTTTCCTATGGGAATGAAAATTGGCGGTGGAGAAGGCGGAGCCGTAGCGGACATCAACATGATTCCGCTGATTGACGTCCTCCTGGTGCTTCTCATCATCTTCATGGTCATCACCCCGTTGACGCCGAAGGGGCTCGAAGCGCTCATTCCGCAGCCTCCGCCGCCTGGTGCGCCGCCGCCCCAGGGTCCTGACCGGACAGTGGTGATCATTGTGAATAAAGACCGCAGCATGCAGCTCAACAATGAGCCCGTGAGCGAGGAGAATCTTGCGATTCGCCTGCTGGACGTTTTCAAGACGCGTAACGAGCGTGTGTGTTTCGTGAAGGGCGATCCGGACCTCGAGTTTCAGTACGTGGCCAAGGCGATCGACATCGCCAAGGGCGCGCAACTTGACAAGGTCGGCCTGATTACGGCCAAGATCGAGGCCGGTGAGTGATAGGGAGTATCTCCGATGTCAAATAACAGACTCCGCCTCGTCGTGGCCTTGGCCGCAACCCTCGCGCTGGCCTTTGTCTCCACTGGATGCCGCAAGCTGGAGGCGCGCGACAACCTGAACAAGGGTGTCAACGCGTTCAAGAACGCGAAGTACGCCGAAGCCTCCGACTTCTTCAAGCGCGCCATCGAGCTGGATCCGGAATTCCCCATCGCGCGGCTGTACCTGGCCACGGCCAACATGAGCCAGTACATTCCGGGCGCCGAATCCCCCGAGAATATAAACTACGCCAAGAACGCCGAAGAGCAGTTCAGGAAAGTGCTTGAAGTCGAACCGAAGAACACGACCGCCATCGAATCCATCGCGTCCTTGTATTACATGCAGGCCCAGGGCAGCCAGAAGCTTGAAGATAAACTCGCCCGTCTGGACACCGCGGCTGAATGGTACAAGAAGCTCACCGATGTCGAACCGACGCGCAAGGAAGCCTGGTACAGCCTGGGTGTCATCGCGTGGGCCAAGTGGTATCCGGCTTGGATGGAAGCCAGGAACAACGCCGGAATGCAGCCCGAAGATGCGGGCCCGCTGAAGGACAAGAAGGCGCGGGAAGCGCTTTCAGCCAAATACTCCGAGCAGATCGAGAGCGGCATCAAGAGCCTTGAGAAGGCTCTTGAGATCGACAAGGAATACGACGATGCCATGGCGTACATGAACCTGCTCATCCGTGAGCGGGCCGACCTCGGCGCCGATTCCGGCGTCTACAATAAGGACATCGACACCGCCAACAGGTGGATCGAGAAGGCCCTTGAGACACGCAAGATCAAGGCCGAGCGCGCTCCGAAGGCGACCGGCATCACGGCTGAGGGCGAAGAAGCGAAGTAAGTTCGGTATCGTCTAAAATAAGGCGAGGGCGGCAGAAGCTGTCCTCGCCTTTTTTCTTTCATCGCATGGATCCATCCAACGACGCCGCTCACCCGGCATCGGCATCGCCTGCGTCTCCACCGGAACCACGCCCCTCCACGCTTGGAGACGCCGCTGGAAGTCTGGAAGCGGAATACGCCGTCCTGGAGTCGACGGTCCTGAAGTTACGGCCGAATGACGACGTGGCCGCTCTCCGGCGCGCATACGATCTGGCGCTAGCAAGCCATGCCGGGCAATCCCGCATGTCCGGCGAGCCGTACATGAGCCACCCGATTCATGTTGCCCAGATCCTGGCCGAACGCAACATGGACCTGGTCACCCTTCAGACCGCCCTTTTGCATGACGTTCTCGAAGACACAGCCCTCACCGTCGACGATATCAAGAAAAAGTTTGGTGAAGAGGTTGCCCGCTGTGTCAACGGAGTCACCAAGCTCTCGAAAATCGGGTTGGCCAGCCGCGAAGCCCGCCAGGCGGAGAGCCTACGCAAGATGCTCCTGGCCATGGTGGACGACATCCGCGTCATCATCGTCAAGCTGGCCGACCGGCTGCACAACATGCAGACGCTTGGTTCTCTGCCCAGGGAGAGGCAGGAGCGGATCGCCGCCGAGACCATCGAGCTCTACGCGCCGATCGCACACCGGCTCGGCATGGGCAAGATGCGCGGCGAGCTGGAGGATCTCGGGTTCCGCTATCTCGATCCAGAGGCATTCGCCGAGGTCACCGAGGCCATCGAAGTGCGGCGTCAGGCGAACGAAGAGGTGCTGGACGAGATCCGCAGGACGGTGGAGCGTAAACTCTCGCACGAGATGATACCGGCCCGGATCTTTGGGCGCGTGAAGCGGCCGTGGTCGGTCTATCAGAAGCTCAAGCGCCAGAAGATCGAAATCGACCAGGTCTACGACCTGTTGGGCATCAGGATTGTCACCGATTCGGTGAAGAACTGCTATGCCGCGCTTGGGGTGATCCACAACGAGTGGCATCCGATCCCGGGCCGCATCAAGGATTTCATTGCGATTCCCAGGCCGAATCTCTACCAGTCGTTGCACACGTCGGTGATGGGGCCGAAGGGCGTCGCTTTCGAGGTGCAGATCCGGACTGAGGAGATGAACCGCATCGCCGAGGAAGGCATCGCCGCGCATTGGAAATACAAGGAAGGCAAGAAGGGAGCGATCGACGACGACCAGCGCGTGGCCTGGTTGCGGCAACTCGTCGAATGGCAGCGCGAGATGCGCGATCCGGGCGACTTCATGTCCAGCCTCAAGGTGGACCTGTACCCGGAAGAAGTGTATTGCTTCACGCCGCGCGGCAAGGTTGTCGTTCTACCGCGCGAAGCTACCGCCGTTGACTTCGCCTACGCCATCCATACCGACGTCGGCCACACCTGCACCGGCGCCAAGGTCAACGGGAGGATGGTGCCGCTGAAACACCATCTTCGCAATGGCGACATCGTCGAGATTCTGACCACCTCCAGCAGTCATCCCAGCCGCGACTGGCTCGGTTTTGTCAAAACGGCGCGGGCTCGCAACAAGATCCGCCACGTCATCAACGCCAGCGAACGGGAGAAGGCGATCGACCTCGGGCAGAAGCTCATCGAGCGTGAGGCGCGCCGCATGGGTGTCGGCTTGAGCCGCGTCACCCGTTCGCAGATGGAGACAGTGGCCGGCGAATACGGCTATTCGAAGATTGAGGATTTGCAGGCCGCGCTCGGCTGGGGCAAGTTCTCAGCCCGCCAGGTGCTGGCCAAACTGTCGCCCGATTCGGTTCCGCCTGAACCGCCGCCATCCCCGCCGTCGAGTGCGCAGCAGGCTGAACAACATGCGCATGGGCAGGATCCAGGCAAGGATTACGTCATCCAGGTCAAGGGCGTCGACGACCTGCTCACCTACCGCGCCAAGTGCTGCAACCCAATCCGGGGCGAGCCCATTGTCGGCTATATCACGCGGGGCAAAGGCGTCGCCGTGCATTCGCGTAACTGTTCAAACGTCCAGAACCTGATGTATGAGGCGGAGCGGCGCATCGAGGTCGAGTGGGCGCGCGGCGCGGGTGAGAGTTTCAACGTCCGCCTTGTCGTCGATACGGACGACCGCACCGGCATCCTCGCGCAGTTGACCCAGATCCTCTACGACGAGGAGATCAGCATCCGCAGCGTTGAAGCCCGCGCCGACGACCGGCGCTTCGACGCCGCCGTGGTCGAAATGACCATCGAGGTGCGCGACAAGAAACAACTCGAACGCGTTGTCTCCACCATGCGGCGCGTCCCAGGCGTCCGCGATATCGAAAGGAAGCACTAGCCCATGCCTTCCGCATTTTCGACCGACCCGCTCCATCTGGCGGTCTCCAAGTCAAAGGGCATCACCATCGACTGGTCTGACGGCCATGTGAGCCGGTTCACCTGCGCCCAGTTGCGCGATGCCTGCCCCTGCGCCTCCTGCACAGGATCGCACGGCACCGAGCCGCGGAAGACCAACTATTCGGCCTCCGCGCCTCAAGGCGGCGCCGATCCGTTCCCCATGTTCAAGCCGGCGCTGAAGATGGACAGCATCGAAGAGGTCGGCGCCTACGCGATCCGCATCCATTGGAACGACGGCCACGATGCGGGCATTTACTCGTTTGCTTATCTGCGCACCATCTGCCCCTGCCCGGACTGTGAATTGGCCCGGCAGCAGGGCCGGCTCGCTGTCAACGCCTGAAGCCATCTCATTCCCGCGGCCATGGGGAGGGCGAGCCTGCGGTCGATTCATTGCCATGCCCAGATAAGTCGTCCCGAACCGGCTTACAGCTTCCCGTCAAATGCGACCTGCCCCCTGGTGCTGAACTCGTGAAGGACTGAAAACGGGAAGGCCGCCGCGGTTTCTCTCCGGGCGGCCTTTCATGGAACTGCTTGCGGGGTGTTATAGGAGTCTGAAACTGACTTCCACGTTCGCCTGGACCGGAACCGGCTTGCCGTCCTTATAGCCCGGGCGGAACCGCCACTTGCTCACGGCCTCGATCGCTTTCTCGTCCAGTCCCATGCCAAGGGTTCGCAGGACTCGAATGCCGCGAGTCGTGCCGTCAGTGTCCACGACGATCCCCAACAGAACGGTGCCCTGGAACTTAGCCTTACGCGCTTCTTCGGAGTATTCCGGCTCGACCTTATAAATCGGCACCGGGGCGGATACGCCGCCACCGATCCTGAATGCGCCGCCTCCAACGCCGCCACCCTCGCCAGGGCCAAAGCCGCCGCCCCGGCCTGAGCCGACGCCGCCGCCAGAACCACTGCCGATGCCGCCGCCGGAACCCGTACCGTTCGAAAGCGGACCGATTTTGGCCAGCGGGTCGCCATACTGCGCCATGTTCACGTTCGGAAGCGGGACATCAGGGGGAACGATGATGGTGGGCTCCATCATCAATATGGGATTCGGATTGTTCACAACCGCCATCGGCGGCGTAAACTGCTTCAGGTCGGCGCGCGGAAGCCGGCCCTTGCTGGCCGGAAGAGGAGAACGGTCGCCGCCGCCACCACCGCCGCCCGAGGCCTTGTTCCGCGGCTTCATCTCCGGCACATAGGGGGCCAGATCGTCCGGCGCGAAGACCGTGATCGAATCCTTCACCGCATTCTGCACCGTCTCGCTGGTTCCGAGCGTGAAGGCCAGGACCACAATGCCGATATGCACCAGGAGAGAAACGGCTTGCGAACGGCTCTTGTACTCGTTCCGGCCGAAAAGCTCCTTCACCTGCACGGGCTTTGAAGTCACCTGCAGCGGGGGGAGCTTCACCGGGAACAGGAAATCCTTGATGTTGGCCGCCAGGTTGCGATACCAAGGCAGCTCAGCTCTGTCCAATTCAGCAAGACTGCTGCCCGATGCGGCAAGCTCAGCCTGCGTGAGCGGGCGCGATGTCAGATTCATGTCGGAGTACTTTGGAGGCGAAACCAACGCCTTGAAGTTCTCTGACACCCTGGCGAAAAAACCCTGTCGAGGCCGAATGTACTCGGCGAGCTGCTGAAGACCAGGGTCGCCTGACTCGAGCAGTTCCTTCTCGCTCATCGGGCGGAAGCTTACCTGCATCGGCGCCTGGGCAACCGGCGAGAGGGCCTCTTTGATGTTATTGAACAGCCGGATGACGAACGGCGTGCCATCCTCCAGCAACAGGAGTTTGCCTATTGGGAACCCACGGCCGGCCGATTGGCCGGGTTGAGTTGTCTGATCCGGGATGGGATGGTGTGCCGCCATAGCTCTTTTAACGTCGGATACCCAGTCAACGGGGCAAGCCCGACCGTCCTAGCTCCTTAGACGCGCGCATTGACCTCAGGTTGCAGGAAATGCCCGGCTCTTGGATCTCTCTCTACCAAAAATTGTATCACTCCGTGCCGCCGGACTTTCCTGCTCCAGCTTTCCGTATCCGCCGTCTCCACACAATTCCGGACGACAAGATCGAACCCGCGGGTTACTGATCGTCCTCCGCCGTGCCGCGCCGGCAGAGGACCGCGATCGCCTTTCAGCTCCCAAGAATGCGATTCAGCACCGCGGCCACCCGCAGTCCGGCCCGCCGCAGTTGCTTCTCCACCGATGGTTTTGCCGCCTGCGCGTAGCCTTCTCCAAGCAGCGCAGGGCGTTCAGTGGGAAGGTTCGGATACGCCACGTCCCGCGAAATGGCATGAGACTGCCACACCCACTGTTCCGGTCCGCCCCGAGAGGTTCGCCGCCGTTCCCATGCCGATGCCGGACGCATGACGCGATCCCACAGCGCCGGGTCAGTTTCCTTATAACCAAGGATGAGCCCCGTGTCCCAGGTGCCGTGCAGGTTGCCGGCATAGTTGCGGTAGACCGTCCGCACGTCATTGCCGCCGCGATCGCCCTTGTCGCCGGTGTGCATGGGTTGGTGCAGGTCCGAGATGAAGTGGATCAGGAAGAACATGGCCTCCCTCCGCTCGTTCCGCGAGAGCGGAGCGTCCGCCATGCGCCGTTCCATCTTCTCGATGATGGAGACCACACATTCGGTGGCGGGGCAGTATTTCCGCCAATTGGCTCTCTCAGCCACTGGGACGTTGATGTAGTGCCAAGTGGCTGTTTCCGGCCGCCTCGGACGGATCTCATCGGCCCAAGTGGAAACCGATTCCATGGACTCGCCGGCATCGAGCAGGGCGCTGACCGCCGCCTGCGCCTTAGCGTTCAGGTGGCTGGATGCGAGCCGGGCAATCAACTGATGCCCCTCGCGGCCCCACCCGTAGGAAGGCCTGGCCGTCAGCAGCAGCATTGCGGCCAGTGTAACCGTCAGACAACGTCTCACATCCCTAGTATCGGCAAACCGGGAGCCTTCGAACAACTCTCCACGTCCGGTTTGGGTTGTCTATCGGTCTCCCAGGCCGAGAAACGCCTTGGTCTCATCCCACATCGGTTCGAGAACCTCGCTGAGTTCGTGTCCATCCGCGTAGACCACCAATCGCCTGCTTTCATGCCCCTCACACCAATGCCGGGCCGCGTCGACGGGCGCCACGTCGTCACTCAAGCCGTGAAACACCAGGGAATCGTGGACCGGCTGAGGTTCGGCAGGGAACCCAAGCGCATCCTCCATGAGCGTCCAGCCGATTTCCGCCTCTCTGCCCATTCCGTAGTGCATCATCCGCATCGTTCCGTTCCGCTTCCATTCCTCCTCCGCCTCCGGGCCGATCCGCTTCAGCCACATGCGGGCAAAGCCGAAGGCCGGCGCCATGAGGATCAGACGCTCGACTTCCGCAGGCCACAAGGATGCGTAGAGCGCGGCCACATAACCGCCCAGACTTGAACCCATCAGCGTGACCCGCTCGCCGCCTGAGGCCGCCTTCACGCAATTGAGCATCCCGGAGATGGTGAGACTTTGGAAGTCGCCCGCTTCAAGATCGGGAACTCCGATTCCGATGTCAAGCTCCTGAAAGCGTGTCTGAAACCAGAGAGCCTTCCGCGAATGCGGTGAGGATGCGAAGCCGTGTAGATACAGGACGTTAGGCATGTCCTCAATATCCTAACTCAGACGGCCGCATCGGAAAATGAGCCTCGTCCATTGCATTCCGCCCCGCCTTGTCGGTAGAATCAGTGCTTTGTGGCTCCACTTGGAGGTTTGAATGTCCGTTGAAGCAAAAGTAAAGCAGATCATCGTCGAACAGCTTGGCGTCGACGAAGCACAAGTTGACTCGACCGCGTCGTTCGTCGACGACCTGGGCGCCGACTCACTCGACATCGTCGAGCTTGTCATGGCGTTCGAGGATGCCTTCGACCTCGACATTCCCGACGAAGACGCCGAGAAGATTACCACCGTCAAGGATGCGGTGGAGTACATCGACGGCAAAGCCGGCAAGAAGTAAGTAAGCTGGCCCGGCTCTCGCGCAGTCCTTTGAAACATACCTTACCGGGAGAATTGCATTGTCACGCAGGGTGGTAGTCACCGGCGTCGGTCTGCTCTCGGCTCTCGGAAACGGGACCGAAGAGACCTGGAGCGCCTTGCTCGCCGCCAAGAGCGGTATTGGCCCGATCACTCAATTCGACCCAACCGGGTTTTCAACCAGGATTGCGGCCGAAGTGAAGGGTTTCGATCCTCTGGACTTCATCGACAAGAAGGAAGTCCGCAAGATGGGCCGATTCATTCACTTCGCCATCGCGGCCAGCGAGTTCGCGATGAAGGCTTCCGGCCTGAAGGTGACGCCGGAAACGGCTGAGCGGGTCGGCGTCTACATCGGCAGCGGGATCGGCGCCTTCGAAGTCATCGAGCGTGAACACCGCAACCTGCTCGAAAAAGGGCCCAGCCGCATCAGCCCCTTCTTCATTCCTGCCACGATCGTCAACCTCGCCGCCGGCCAGGTTTCGATCCGGTACGGGGCAAAGGGGCCGAATTCGGCCACGGCAACCGCCTGCGCGACCGGCGCTCACAGTATCGGCGACTCGTTCCGCCTCATCCAGCACGGCTATGCCGATGCCATGATCTGCGGCGGCGCCGAGGCCGCCATCACGCCCATGGGCGTCGGCGGTTTCGCCGCCCTGCGCGCGCTGTCGTCTCGCAACGACGACCCCGAACACGCCTCCCGTCCCTGGGATAGGGATCGCGACGGCTTCGTCGTAGGCGAAGGCGCAGGCATTCTGATCCTCGAGGATTTGGAATCGGCTCAACGCCGCGGAGCGCCCATCATGGCCGAAATCGTCGGCTACGGCATGGCCGGCGACGCCTATCATATCACCGCGCCCTCCGATGATGGCGACGGCGCTTACCGCGTCATGCGCAACTCGCTTCAGGACGCCGGCATTCAACCCGATGTCGTCGACTACATCAACGCCCATGGCACGGCCACCCCCGTCGGCGATCAGATCGAAGTCACTGCCATCAAACGCGCCTTCGGCGACCACGCCTACAAACTCGCCGTCAGCTCCACCAAGTCCATGACCGGCCACCTGCTTGGCGGCGCCGGCGGCCTCGAGGCCGGCGTCGCAGTGCTCGCGATACGCGACCAGATCGCACCGCCCACGATCAACCTCGACAACCCGGACGAAGGCTGCGACCTCGATTTTGTCCCGCACACGGCGCGAAAAATGCGAATTCGGTACGCCTTGTCGAATTCGTTTGGTTTCGGCGGAACCAACGGCAGCCTCATCTTCAAACGCTTCGAGAACTAGCAGCCGGCCATCGTCAAGACCGTCCCACCGCCATGAGCCGGTGGGCGTGATCTCGCACTTTATCTCTACCTCCCTCGCCGGTTTCTCCGGCTGACCCATTACCCCCAATAAGGGACGGTTCAGCGAATCAAAACCCTCCATGCGTGTTAGACTGGAGCCTCTACCCGTCCAGTCCGCTCTGGGCTTCGCGGCGGTCCATCTATCGTTGTATGATCCGACTTTTTCGAGTCTTCATCCCTACCTCAGTGGTCGGACTTCTGCTCATCGAGACGCTGCTCATCTTCGGCCTTTACGCAGCCGTTCTGTTCCTTCGCGACGACTTCTCCGCTGAGATCTACCTGCTCTATGAGGGCGGTTTCGGCCGGGTCTCCATAGTCACCGTTTCCATCATCCTCGGCCTCTACTTCAACGACCTCTATTCAAAACTGTGGGTTCGTTCGCGCGTCGAGTTGATGCAGCAGTTCTGCCTGGTCCTTGGCCTGGCGTTTTTGCTCCAGGCGCTGTTCGCCTACGTCGCCAAGCCCCTCACCCTTGGCCGCTGGCACATGATCGTTGGAAGCGCTGCCGTCATTTGCGTCCTGCCGCCGTTCCGGGTGGCCTATTCGCACCTGGTTTTCGAAGTGCTCTACCGCCGGAAGATTCTCTTTCTCGGCGCGAGCGAGGTCAGCCGCATGACGGCCTCCGCGATGATCAGGCGCCGCGAATTCGGCTTCGACTCCCTCGGTTATCTGGCGGCAAAGGCATCGCCTGACGCCGATGTGATGGGCCCTTGGCTGGGCACGCCTGCTGAATTGAAGGCCACATGGGAACGGCTGAAGCCCAATCTCGTCGCAGTCGGCATGGAAGAGCGCCGCGGGCAACTCCCCGTTGGGCAACTGCTCGATCTCAGAATATGCTGAGCGCGCGCATTGAAGATGTGGCGGGCCTGTTCGAGACGTTGACGGGACGCGTCCCGCTGAAATCGCTGAGGCCGTCAATGCTGATCTTCTCGAGCGATCTGGGCCCCCACCCCGGCCAGATCAGACGACAGGTTTTCTACTCTCAGGTGATTGCCGTGGTTGGCCTGATTCTCACGTTGCCGGTCATGGTGATCGCCTGGCTCGCCGTCCGGCTCTCGTCCAGGGGCCCCGCCCTTTACCACCAGACCCGTGTCGGATTACGCGGCAAGGCCTTCAAGGTCCACAAATTCCGTTCCATGTATTCCGGCGCGGAAGCCAGCACCGGCGCCGTCTGGGCCACCCGTGACGACCCTCGTGTTACACCCGTTGGGCGATGGCTGCGCAAACTTCGCATCGATGAGTTGCCTCAGTTCTTCAATGTTCTGAGAGGCGAGATGGCGATTGTGGGGCCGCGCCCCGAGCGACCTGAATTTGTCGCAGCCCTCACGGAAAAGATCCCATTCTATGGACGCCGCCACTCGGTCATGCCGGGCATCACCGGCTGGGCTCAGATCAACTACAAGTATGGCGACACCATGGCGGACACGATCGCCAAGCTCGAGTACGATCTCTATTACATCAAGAACATGTCGATGTCGCTGGACTTCTACATCATGGTTCAGACGGTCAAAGTCATGCTTTTGTCCCGCGGCGCTCAATAGCCCGGCACAGTAGTGTCCGGCTATCGCATTGGCTGCGGCTCGGAAGTGTCATCGATACAGC
>CAZLDN010000079.1:0-22628 GCA_964558355.1 uncultured Candidatus Solibacter sp. | reverse complement strand
CCCCACAGCACAGTCTCCCCCCGCCCCTCCTCCCCCGCCTCCGCGCACTTGCGGATCAGCGCCGGAATGACGTGTGACGATTCGAGATCAAAGTTGTCACCCGGTCCATAGAGGTTGACCGGCAGCAGGAAGATGGCATTCATCCCATACTGCTCGCGGTAGGCTTGACACTGCACCAGCAACGCCTTCTTGGCAATGCCGTACGGTGCGTTGGTCTCTTCCGGATATCCGTTCCACAACTCCTCCTCGCGGAACGGCACCGGCGTGAACTTCGGATACGCGCAAATCGTCCCCAGAACGACAGTCTTCTCCACTCCGTGGCGCCGCGCCGCCTCGATGAGCTGAATGCCCATGATGGCGTTCTCATAGAAGAAACGCCCTGGATTCGCCCGATTCGCCCCAATCCCGCCTACCACCGCAGCCAGATGAATCATGACCTCCGGTCGATGTTCCGCAAACAGCCGCTCCACGGCGTCGATGCGAGTGAAATCGTATTCGGGGTAGACCGGAACGAAGGTATTGCGGCAGCCCATCGCCTCCAACCGCCGAACCAGATGGCCTCCCAGAAACCCGGCGCCACCCGTAACCGCAATCCGCTTGTCCTGAAGTCGGATCACGAGTGCATCCCCTCAGCGGTCACCGCAAACTGAAGCGCCTCAGCCCCGCCTTTGAGCCGGGCTTCGACGGCTTTCATGTCCGCCTCAACCATGATCCGAACCAGTTCCTGGAAAGTCACAGTCGGCTCCCATCCGAGCACCCTCCGTGCTTTGGAGGCGTCCGCGCACAGGTAGTCCACCTCGGCCGGCCGGAAGTACCGCGCGTCTACCTCCACATGCTCCTTCCAATCGAGACCCGCCTGCGCAAACGCAACCTCGACGAACTCACGCACGGTGTGGGCTTCCCCCGTGCCGACGACGAAGTCGTCAGGTGTTTCCTGTTGCAGCATCAGCCACATGGCCCGCACGTAGTCCGGAGCGTAGCCCCAATCCCGGAGGGCATCCAGATTGCCGAGATACAGCTTCTGCTGGACACCGAATTTGATGTGAGCCACTGCCCGAGTAATCTTGCGGGTCACGAACGTCTCACCGCGACGTGGAGACTCGTGATTGAACAGGATGCCGCTCGAGGCGTGGAGCCCATAGCTCTCCCGGTAGTTCACCGTGATGTCGTGCCCAAACACCTTGGCACAAGCGTACGGGCTGCGCGGGTGGAAGGCCGTAGTCTCGCTCTGCGGTGGCGGCGCGCTTCCGAACATCTCGCTCGATGAGGCCTGGTAAAAGCGGCATTGCACGCCCGTGCGCCGCATGGCCTCGAGCAGTCGGAGGGTCCCGCAGGCTACGACGTCGGCGGTGAATTCCGGAACCTCGAAACTGACCTTGACGTGGCTCTGCGCGCCAAGATTGTAGATCTCGTCGGGCCGGATGTCGTAGAGCAGCGTCGCCAGCGAGCTGCCGTCGGTGAGGTCGGCGTAGTGGAGAAAGAAATGAGCGCCGGCCTCGTGAAAGTCCTGGTAGATGTGATCGAGGCGCTCGGTGTTAAAGCTCGAAGCGCGGCGCTTCAGGCCATGGACCTCATAGCCCTTGGCCAGAAGAAGCTCCGTCAGGTAGGAGCCGTCTTGGCCGGTCGCGCCGGTAATGAGAGCAGTGGGCATATGCGCAATGTGGCTATCTTACCCCACTGGTGACTGCGTCACCAGTTTCGGTTGGGGGAACCCGGAACTAGGATGGCGAGAGGCCGAGCTGGATGCGGATGGCTCGCTCGACGGCACCGAGGTCATCGAGCGACAGGGTTGCCAGTTTGGATTTGAGCCGCTGCTTGCTGACGGTGGCGATCTGGTCGGCCATTGCTTTGCGGGGCTCGCCATTCAACTCGATCGGGGCTTCACAAGGGTAAACGCGGGTTACATTGCTCGTGATCGGAACCACCTGAACGCGGTTGAGATTGCGGTTGGACGCGTCATTACTGACGATGACGGCGGGACGGGTTTTTTGGATTTCACCGCCGAGCGCCGGATCGAAATCGACCCACCAGACTTCACCGCGAACCATGGGGTTCCGGAGAGAGCTCGGCGATCACGCCTTCGGACCACTCCAGCGCCTCCTGTTCGCGCGCCTGGTCGGCGGCCATCTCGCGATAGGAAGCTTCGATGTCCTGCGGCACGACGTGGGGACGCGCGAGTTTCTCAATGAACTGGCTGATGCGGCGTCGGCCGATGGTCCGGTGAAGGCCCTCATAGACGGCCTCGCTGACAGTGATTGTGAGCTTTCGGTTCATCGCATTGCCTATACGTATTGTACACGTATAAGGGGAGGCACTCTTGACCGGGAATGCGGGTTTCACGCAGAGGGCTGCTTCACGCAGAGGACGCGGGGAGATGGCAGGGTTCTATGACGCGTTTCAGGTAGGTGGGCGCTGGGGCTGTAATCGAGAACGATCTCCTTGAGCGCCACGGCCAGCCGACCGGCATCGCGCGTCTCGGAGGTCTCCCGAAGAGAGTCCAGCCACATCACCATGTCGCCACCGGGCTTCCCAGGCGGCTAAACGCCGACCGCGTCGGAACGGCGCTCAGCGCCGCCGGCGTCGTCCACCGCGGCAGCCGATGCGAGTTTCCCGCCATTGAGACAAACATTCCTGTGCAAGGCTTCCGCGAACGGCCCCAGCACGGTGGGCGCATGCGCGACGCCGAAACATCGCGTCAGCAGCAGGTGGCCGTCCTCCGCCAGCGGGATGTCAATGTTCCACGCCGGATTGCCGTTCGTTTCGACAAGCGTTTCCGCGAAGCAGTGTCCGTTTAGCCTCAGCTCAGCATGTGTAAACCCGAACTTGCGGCACGTCTCGCGGATGGCGCTCCAGCAATCCTCCGGTGTCGTCGCCGCCTTCAGCGCGTCCTCGAACGCCCGCAAAGCCAGCTCGTTGCTCAAGTGCCGGCGGAACGCCCCTTCGATGAACATGCGGCCGAAGGTACCGAATTCGACATAGCCGAGGTGCTGCACGCCAATCCATGCCGCCGCGCAGAATAGCACGATGATCACGCCCTTGAACTGGTCCTGGGACACGCTCGCCACCAGCGACATCGTCGCCGCCACCCCGCACGCCCCGTAGAGCAGCAGCGCCACCCGCCGCGGCGTCAACCCGCGCGCCAGTAGCCGGTGATGTATGTGCCCCGAATCCGCTCCGAAGATTGGCTCCTGCCGCAGAAACCGTCGCCCAATCGCGATCCCCGTATCCAGCAGCGGCACCGCCAGCGCCATCAGCGGCGCCGTCATTCCCAGCATCGTCGTCGATTTCTGTCCCCACAACACGCCATAACACCCCAGCAGGAACCCGACCGTCAGGCTGCCCGAATCGCCCAGGAAGATCGACGCCGGGTTGAAGTTGTATCGTAGAAACCCCAACAGGGCCCCCGCCAGCGGCACCGTCGCCATCGCCAGCGCGATGTTGCCGTTGAGCAGCGCGCCCAGCAGGATAGTCACCGTGGCAAACAGCCCGGCGCCAGCCGCCAGTCCGTCCACCCCGTCGATCAGGTTGAATGCGTTTGAGCACCCCACCAGCCACAACAGCGTCAGCGGCAGGCTCAACCACGGCGGCAGCGACAGCCCAGCCACGCCAGTCATCTGCACGCCGCCCCAGTACGCGATGTAGGCCGCAACCGCCTGTCCTGCCAGCTTCTGCCATGGCTTCAGCCCCCGCAGATCGTCCACCAGCCCGAGCACAAGCACCAGCGCCGCGGCCGGCAGGATCTTCCACGCCAGCGGGAGGCCCCCCACTACAATGCCGCCGGCCGAAAGAGGCAAAACCAGCAGCACGGCGAACGCACCGAGATACGCCGCCGCGATAGGAATGCCGCCGACCCGCGGAATCGGGTGCGCGTGCAGATGCCGCCCGCCGTCCGGCCGGTCCACCACGCCCCAGCGCCGGAACAGGTTCCGGCACACCGGCGTCAGGACCAGCGCCATTAGAAACGAGCTGAAAGCTAGCAGTCCCAGGGAATACATGAGCCTCGCCTATCCCGCAGCAGGGGCCGCAGCTTTCCTTTCCGCCGGCGCGCCGACAGCCTCGTTCAGGATCGCCAGCATCTCCCGAGCCTGCCGCTCCCGGCTGTAGTTGGGCGCGGCTGCACGGCTGCGGTCAGCGAGGCGCTGATACAGCGCATGGTTGCCCTTCAGAACCCGGACTGCGTCCAATAATTGCTGCGGACGCTCCGGCGGCACCCAGAGCCCGGCGGCACTCTCCTTCAAGATTTCGCTCGCCTCGCCTTCCGGAGCAGCAAGCAGGATGGGCAGACCCATGCCCATCGCCTCAAAGATCTTGGACGGAATGACCGTCTCAAACAGCGGTATGTCCTTCAAGTGCACCAGGGCGACGTCGCACAGGCTCCAAAACGCGGGCATCGTCTCTTTCGGTTGCGCCGGCACGAAGACCACGTTGCGCAAACCCATTTGTTGTGCCTCGGCAACTAGCCGCTCTCGCTCCGCGCCCGCCCCGACGAACAGAAACCGTATATCCGAATTGCAGTCAAGCGCCGCCGCGCGCAACACGTTCTCCAGTGCGTGGGCCATCCCGTGTGTCCCGATGTAGCCCACCACGAAGTGTTCGTCCGCAAGGCCCCATCGCCTGGCCAGTTCCCGGTCTTTTCCGCGGGGCGCGTACCGGCTCAAATCCACGCCATTGATCACCACCCCGACCTTCCCCGCATCCACCCCCCGTCGCACAAGGTTCGCCTGAAACCCCTTGGTCAGCGCCACAATCCGAACCGCCCGCCCGTACATCCAAAACTCAACCTTCTCCAACCACCGCAGCGCGATATTCCTCTTCATCGCGCCCACCGCTACCACCGAATCCGGCCAAAGATCCGAAAGCTCCAGCACAAACCGAACGCGCCTCACTGCGGCTAACACACAGCCACCCAAGGCGCCGAAGAACTGGGGGGACGTCGCCACAATCAGGTCCGGTCGCCTTTCAAACAGGCCTGCCACAAACGCGGCTACCATGTAAGAAAGGAAATCCACGATCCGCCTATACCTGCCTGCGTTCGGGGCAATGTAGGTCTTCACCCTCACCACCCGCATCCCGGACATCTCTTCCACTTGATGCCAGCGGTTGGAATATCCTTCGAACACCTTGCCCTCGGGGAAATTCGGGGCGCAGGTGATCACCGTCACCCGATGTCCCCACCGCACCCAATAGCACGCGCGCTCGTAAACCCGCGATGCCTGAGCGTTCCGCTCGGGAGGGAAGTTGTCAGCCAGAAACAGGATGTGCATTCAACAGGACTTCCACAATACGCTCGGCCGCCCGCCCGTCCCACTTCTCTGGAACGCCGTGCGGTCGGGCCCCATTCTTCAAAACAGCCAATGCCGCCTCGCGGATCTTCTCCGGATCAGTCCCCACCACCTGGTTCGTCCCCACCTCGCACGTGATTGGTCGTTCCGTGTTGGGTCGCAGGGTGAGACACGGAATCCCCAGTACCGTGGTCTCTTCCTGGATCCCCCCGCTGTCCGTGAGCACCATCCGGGAGTGCGCCACCAGCCCCAGGAACCGAAGGTAGCCGAGCGGTTCGCACATCCTGATATTCGGGTGAACATCGCCGGCGCGCAGATTTCGCGCTGTGCGAGGATGAGCCGGAAACACCACCGGCATCTGCTCGGCAATCACGCCAACCGCCCCGATGATCGCCAGCAGCCGCTCCCGCGAGTCCACGTTGCTCGGCCGGTGCAGCGTGAGTACCGTAAACTTGCCCGTCGAAAGCCCGTCCGGAAGCGGAAACGTCCGTGCCCGGTCAATATGCCGGCGCAACGTGTCGATCATTGTGTTGCCCACGAAGCGGATCTTCTCTTCCGGCACGCCTTCCCGGCGCAGGTTCTCGTTCGCGATCTCGTCCGTGGTGAACAGCAGATCCGACACAGTGTCCGTGCACAGCCGGTTGATCTCTTCCGGCATCGACATGTCCCGCGACCGTAGCCCCGCCTCCACATGCGCCACCCGGATCCCAAGTTTCTTAGCGGTGATGGCGCAGGCCATGGTCGAGTTGACGTCGCCCACCACCACCACCCAGTCCGGCGTTTCCCTCAGACACACCTGTTCGAACGCCACCATCACCCGCGCGGTCTGCTCGGCGTGGCTGGCCGAACCCACTTCCAGGTTGACATCCGGCTCCGGGATGCCCAGATCCTTGAAGAAATCCTCCGACATCCTGGCGTCGTAGTGCTGGCCGGTGTGGACAAGCCGAACCTCATGCGCGTCGCGGTAAGGGCGAAACGCTTCCAAAACCGGGGCGATCTTCATGAAGTTGGGCCGGGCGCCGGCCACGAGCACAAATTTCATGGCAGCCGAATCTCGGTTCGGAAAATCGCCGGGCACGAACCGCGGTAGCGGCCCACAACCGTACTGTTCGGAATTGCGCTCTCGAACCGCGGGTGGAAGTGCGTCTCCTCCTCCGCCCGTGTCAACCGGGGGTCGAGTCGGATGTCCGCGTAAGCCTCAGGATAAATGTGAAAAAACAGCTCGATCTCGTGAACCCCGCCACCGTCCAAAGTGTCGGTGATCGTCAGGCGATCCTCTCCAAGCTCAATCCGGCGGCGGTGCGTAACGCGCTCCTTCAACCGGTGGTAGCCGTCGTGAGCGGCCTCGGCCCAGCTCCGGTGATCCGTGCGGACATCGAAGGGCCTGGCCCGCCGCGCTACCCGGAATGCGCTCCACACCTCGGACTGGTCGCAGCCATCCACGCGCACGGTGTTGTGCGCCGGCGTTCCCCGTTGCCATTGCCGCTCGGGACCCGCCTCATAAGTAGAGATCCCGGAGTTGACCAGCACCCGCCGCCCCCGATGCGACATCTCAAACGACAGCGTGTCCGCATGAGCATGCCCGGGCTGATAGTCCGGTCCAACGGGAGCGGCATCGAACAGAACGACCGTTGTGTCGTTCTCAAGCCGGATGTACCCGCTCTCGCACGGCGGCATGCTAACCGGCTCGATCCCCAGGCGTGCCGCGTATGCAAAGAGGAAGTCCGGTTCGGGCGCCACACCGAACGCCGAGTCGTTGAAGAACGGGATCTGCCCGTCCGGGTGCAACATCCGCCTCAGCCAACCCAACATTCGCGCAGCCACGGGCGACCAGTCCGGAAGCAGGCCGGGATAGACCCGGCTAAGGTTCACCAAGTCGAGCACATCTTCGAGGATCAGCGAGTGGTACATCGGGCTGCGCTCGAAGTGGCCGCCGTCCGGCAGGATCTGCTCCGGGATCTCCCGTTCCAGCAGCGCGGCCCCCTTGCCCAGCCACTCGTTGCATTCGAAGAAACAGCCGGCAAACGCCAGCGCCTTCGCGTTCACAAACAGATGATTGCCGAGCAGATGAAACTCCACCCGCCGGACCAGCCACGCCGCCTGGCTGGCCAGGCTGCGCCGGATCTCCGGAGTCGCGATCCCGCCGCTGAGCAGCCATTTGATCCAGTTCGCGATGCGCCGGGACAGCGGGTATGGCTCCCAGCCAACGCCCCGGCCCGGCGGATTCGCTTCGATCCACGCGCGAACCAACTCTTCATCCGGACGCTCGTGGTAATGCGGCATGTACTGTTGCAGCCGGCAAGGCTGCTGCAACGGAACCGGCTGCTGCCAAACCGGCTCAACCCAGCCTCCGTTTCGGGAACGCAACGGAGGCTGCTCATTCCGGACGCGTCCGGGCAACCGCCGGAAAATGCGGTCGTGAACCTGGACGGGCCTCAAGTACCGTACGGTGTGCCAGTAAAGGCCGATGTGAGCGGTAAACACGGGTGCTCAGGCAACCTGGAAAGTCGCCCTTGTAACCTCGATCAACTCTTCAAGCGGGATGGGGGACGGTTTCCCGTCCCGAACGGCGGCGAGAAAGGCAGCTACTGCCGCGCGGTGCCCCTTGTCCTGCCGCCAGAGGCTCATCTTGCGGAAGCCACGCCACCCATAACCGGTAAGCCGGCGGAAATTGTCCAACTGTAGAATCCGGCCGCCGCAGAACACTTCCAGACGCTCCTTCGGAAACGACTTGTGCCCGTTCGCCAGGTAATGCACCGCGCCTGTCGAGCCGTCGGCGAAGGCCAGGCTGACAGCAACCGTATCCCCGCTCAGCCGCGTGACTGCCGTGGACAGGATGGCGGAACCGGCCAGGAACCGCAGCAGATCGATGAAGTGACACGCCTCGCCGATGATCCTCCCGCCGCCCCGCTCGCGATCCTGGGTCCAGTGATCGGCGGGCACTGCCCCTGCGTTCACCGTCATAATCATTGCTTTCGGCTCGGGCGAGCCCTTCAGCAGCTCCTTCACCTTGACCACGTGCGGCGCGAAACGGCGGTTGAAGCCCACCATCACGATCCCGCCCGCCTGCGCGTGCGTCGCTTCAATCTCTTCCAGTTCCTCCACCCGGATCGCCAGCGGCTTCTCCACAAACACGTTCTTGCCCGCTCTTAACGCCTCGCAGACCAGCCGCGCATGGCTGTCATGTCGCGTCGCGATGAAGACGGTGTCGACAAGGGGGTCGGCGACCACTGCGGCGCTGTCCGTCGTGGCGGTCTCAAAACCGAATTTCCTCGCCGCGTGCGCTGCGGAGACACCGTTGTGATCGGCAACGCACTTGAGGCAGGCGCCGGATTCGCTGATCGCGGGAAGCAGCATCCTGAGAGCATGCTGTCCGGCACCAATCATAGCCACCGAAGGCCGCCCGGTGGTCTCGCTGCGCCTTGCCAGCGTGCTGATGCGAATGGTCCTGGCGAGCAGGGTTTCCTCCGGCTTCGCCGGGTACTCCAGCAGGACGCCGAGGTGCGGCTCCTTGCCGAGGATCACCTCGTAGGCCTCCTCCGCGCGCTCGAACGGGAACCGGTGCGTGATCAGCGGCGCGACGTCGAGCTTGCCCTCGGCCATCAACTGGAGCACAGCCTCAAAGTTGCGCTGCGCGGTCCAGCGGACATACGGGAGCGGGTAGTCCTGCCCGCCTTCCTCATAGGCGGGGTCGTAGCGGCCCGGCCCGTACGAGCAGGAGAGCTGGAAGCTGAGTTCTTTCTTGTAGAAGTCGTCGCGCGAGAGTTCCAGGCCGGTGACGCCCACCAGGATGATGCGGCCCCGCTTTCGGCACATCTCCGCGGCCTGGTGAACCGGCTCGCTCGTGCGCGTTGCGGCGGCTATCAGCACCCCGTCCACCACGGCGCCGGAGCAAAGCGGCTCCGCGCCGAACAGGACGCCCAAGTCCAGCCGGTTCGGATCGGGATCGATGCCGATCACCCGGCAGCCGTGCGCGCGCAGGATCTGGACCGCCAGCAGGCCGATGAGCCCAAGCCCCATGACGGCGAACGTCTCGCCGAGCGTCGGCTGGGCCAGCCGGACCCCCTGAAGGGCGATGGCCCCGAGCACAGTGAAAGCTGCGGAGTCGTCACTCACGCCCGCCGGAATCCGCGCGCAGAGGTTCTTCGGGACTGAGACAACCTCCGCGTGGGCTCCGTTGGAAGCCACACGGTCGCCCGGCGCAAATGCCCCGTCGTGCGATTCCACCACCGTCCCGGCGTTGCAGTAGCCGAGCGGGATTGGTTGGTCCAGCTTCGCACGGACAGCCTCCAGGGTGCTCGCCAGGCCATCCGTCCGGACCTTCTCCAGCACTTGGCGGACCTTGTCGGGCTGCTGCCGCGCCTTGTCAATCCAGCCGGCTTTGCCGAATGCAAGGAGCATCCGCTCGGTCCCGGCGGAGAGCAGCGAGGCGCGCGTACGGACGCGGAGATGCGAGCCACCCGCTTCTGGGGCGGGGCTCTCAACGAGCGAGGTGACGCCGTCGCGAAGGTTCTGCAGGATCTGAAGCATTCGGAGAGGTCAATCCCCCATGTTGATGTAAAGCTGCTGCGCGTAGTAGATGGCGACCAACGCGGGAATCAGATTGCCAACCCACAACGCAACCACAGGGTGGTGGCCAGCGAGCACGAGCAGTAATTCGAACACCGTAGCGCCCAGGTACAGCAGAACGGCGAAGCGATAGTTGTTGGTGAGAAATCCCACCACCAGGCAGCCAAACACGTCAGCCAGCAAAAGGCCCACCCCATAACCCCACCAGCCGGGAAGGAGCGCCCGCAGCAGCACCGGTGCAAGGTACAGCGGTCCGATAAGCATCAGCCCGAGTACCAGCCTCGTCTTCCACTTTCCGTTTTGCCTGAGCGGCAGCGCTACCGGCACAAGCTCTTCCCAACCGGGGCGACAGCCTCGTCGATCCTCTCTTGCACCGCCTCCACCCCCTCGCCGTCCACATAGATCTGGAACCACACCTCCAGCATCATCAGCGCCCAGATCTTCAACGAATAGTCCCTGTGCCCGGCACAATGCTCCTCCAGCATCTTCCTCATCGCCTCCTCCTGGAACAGCCCCCGCGCCCGCAACCGCTCCGCGGAAAGCAACACCCCCGGCAGCCCGCGCAGCTCCCCGTTCAGCCATGCCCCCACCGGTGGATTGAATCCCAGCTTCGGCTTATTCAGCACGTCCTTTGGAAGAAACGGTTTCATCGCCTGCTTCAGCAGCCACTTGGATTCCCCATAGCGAAACTTCCAATGGAACGGCAACCGAAGCGCGAACTCCACCAACCGGTGGTCAGTGAAGGGCGTACGCAGTTCCAACGCGTGCGCCATGGACATGCGGTCCGCGTATTCCAGCACGTTACAGCACAGGAAACTCTTGATATCCACATACGCCAGCCGATTCAGTAGTTCCAGCCCCTCGCTCTGTGCGTACAGCCCCCGCAGAAAGTCTCCCGAATCGTGCCCGTTCAGCTTTGCCTTCAATTCCGGCGTGTACAATCTCCGCTTTTCCTCCGGTGAGAAGTAGCCGATCCACCGGAGGTACATCTCGATCAGCGGCATCCCGGCATCCTCCAAAAACCCCCGCAACCGCCGGAACTGGTGCCGCCCCGTGACGTCGTCGGAAATCGAGTTCCCGAGCCACGGCAGTATCCCGTTCCGCAGGAAGCCCGGCAGCGCACGCGGCACCCGGCTCAGGTACGCCCCGATGTATCGCGGATACCCGCCAAACAGTTCGTCACCGCCATCCCCCACCAGCGCCACCGTCACGCTCTTCTTTGCGAGCGCCGACAGGATGTAAGTCAGAACCGCGGTGGGGTTCCCGAACGGCTGGTCAAAATGCCATACGATCTTCGCCATGTGCTTCGAGCACATTGGCTCGGCTTCCAGCACCTCATGGCTCGCCCCAAACTGGTCCGCCACGCGCTTGGCGAACGAAATCTCATCATAGGCCTTGTGCTGCGGGAACCCCACGGAGAACGACCGCACCGGCTCAGTGGAACTCCGCGCCATCATCGCCGTGATGCTGCTGGAATCGATGCCGCCGGAAAGAAGCACGCCCAGGGGCACATCGGCGATCAGCCGGGACCGCACCGAGTCCGCCACCATGTCCTGCAACTGCCCCCGCAGATCGCTAAGCTTCGTCCTCCCTAGCCCTGGCGCATCCATGGGGTCCCAGAAGGTCCCGGACTCCGTGCTCAGTTCTCCACCCGCGTGTACTTTCACCCGCATCCACGTCCCAGGCTCCATCTGCCGAACACCCTGGAAAATCGTCTTGGGATAAGGGATGTAAAGGTAGGTCAGGTAATCGTCGAGCGCATTGTAGTCGATCCCAGGCGTGCGATCCATTCCCGCCAGGATTGCCTTGATCTCGCTGCCAAAGAGGAACGTCTTCCCATCGAAGCGGTAAAACAGCGGCTTCTTACCCAACCGGTCCCGCGCCAGCAGAAGCTCATTCTTCTCTCCGTCCCACAAGGCAAAGGCGAACATCCCGTGGAGCTTCTCCAAACAGTCCACTCCCCACCGCGCATACGCCCGCGGAATCACCTCGGTGTCCGAATTGGAAACAAACTCGAACCCCTCCTCCGCCAATTCCCGCCGCAGTTCCAGAAAGTTATAAATCTCCCCGTTGAACACGACGGGATTGCCCCCGCAGCTCATCGGTTGTCGCCCCGTGGGCGACAGGTCGAGAATCCGAAGCCGTCGGTGCAGCAGCGCGATCGCACAGTCCCCGACGCGCCCGTGCCAGACCCCTTCTTCCTCAGGCCCCCGATGCTGCAGCGCATTGGACATGTTTGCCCACGCTTCCGCCTTAGCTTTCCCGCCGACACTTCCCGCGATCCCGCACATCTCTAGCTACATACCCCGATTCGTTGGCGTCCCGTAGTCTTCCGAAGCACTTTTCGCCCCGCGCTGGAAGGCCGTCCGGCTGCAATCGATGGAGCGAACTGGTTGACCTGAGATCCGTTGGTCAGTCTTATTGTGCCGCATCTAGTCCAGGAGACGGAAGTTCGGTTTTGCGCATGATACCGCGCCACTGCGAGAGCGCTCGATCACCTCGTGACAGAACAACTCAGCCTTGGGCATGTATTGTTCGTAGTCCGCCCTCTCTGCAATGATGCGCTCGTTAATCGTTGCGGCCCGCTCCCGCAGTCCCCCGTCTCGGACGGCATCCACGATTGCCGCTGCCACGCCCTCAGGGTTATTCACATCAACCAAGCGCCCGTTGTGCCCATCTTCGATCCACTCTCGAATCGAGGGCAGGTCACCGCATATCGGGAAGCACCCCGTGGCCAGCGCTTGAAGAAGAGTATTGGGGGTGCCGTCGTGCTCCGCCAGGGAGACCATTACGGTGGCTCGACGGTAGAGCTCCGCGACCTCCTGTTGAGTCAGGGTCAGCATGCCCGTAAGCACTGTTCGCCCCGCCAATCCGCGCGTGTACACTTCTTTTTCGATGTCCGGGAAGCCTTTCAGTCCCATTCCAACAACAAAGAGGTTCTTCACCTTCTTTGCCGCGATCTCAACCGCCCGCCACAACGTGTCATGCCTGATATATCGCCTGTATCCGCGAGGATTCAGGATCACGGCGGCATCCTCAGGAATGCCAAGACCACGACAGAATCCTGCGTTGAACGGAGCTTTGTAAAAAACTCCGCGCTGAATGCCTCCATTGCCCGGCACCACGAGGCGGGGGATTCCAGGCGGCAAGCCCGCCTCGGAAGCGCGGCCTATGTCCGCATGGCAGTCGCTCATGATGCCGTCCATGCGTTGAAGCAACCGTCTCGTCAAGAGCGCGTGCAAGGGGGACTCACGGTAATGCAGTGTGAAGTCATTGCCCCAAACCGAACAGATCAGGGGCCGGCAGCCGGCCAGCGCTGCCATCTCACCCTCAATGGGTATCCGCAACGCATGCACAACGTCAGGACCGATTCTTTGGACGACGCGCCGCACCCATCCAGCAAGCATGATGCCTTTGGCCGGCTGTATCAAAGAGTCGGAAAGCCGGAACAGTGCGCCGCCTAACGGCGTCGTCGGCCTAACCCACGGTGCGGCTTGCCCCGCGCCGGCCGCTACGCCCTTTATTCTCGCGGCCAGCTTGTCGAGCCACCATTTGCATTGGAGGACCGTGGCACCTCTGAAGAGACTTGGATCGCATTCGCGACTCGAAATCAGCGAAACGCTATGTCCCTGGCGGCAAAAGTGATTTACCCAGCTAATCGTGCTGGGGCTTCGACCATCCGCAATGAAACAGATCTTCACGCCTTCGCCGCCTCCAGATCCACGATTCGCTTCACTTCGCAAGCAAAGGCCTGCGGTGAGTACTCCGAGACGATTTCCCGCGACCGCATACCCCGTCTCGACCGAACCGCGTCCCCGCAGGAAGCCATCTCCTCCATCAGAGCTGCCAGTCGTCCATGGTCATTCGGGTCGAACACAAATCCGTTCTCGCCCTCCGCGACCAGGTCTTCAGAGCACCCACAGTTCTTTGAGACCAGAACAGGGAGACCAGATGCCATCGCTTCGTTCACGACAAGCCCCCAGGTGTCCTTCGCGCTCGGAGCGATCAGGCAGCCGGCAAAGGCCAAATACGGCAGAAGTTCATTCCAACCCTTGAATCCTGCGAAGTGAACACTCGTATCTTGTCCGCACTTTTCCGCCGCGGCTCTGAGTTCCTCGCGAAGCGGACCATCTCCGATGATCACAAGTTCCCAATCTCCTCCGGCCGCCCGGTAGGCGGCATAAGAATCGATGAGGCCCCGCACGTTCTTCTCCCAGATCAACCTGCCGACAAAAAGAAAGAAGTTCTGTGGAAGGTGATATCTCGCAGCGGTTTGTGTGCGTCGCAGTTCATCCGTTCCCGCGGCGAAGTACTCATTGTCCACGACATCGTAATATCTATAGGTTCTGACTCCGGGAATGCCTAGATGCCCGATGTATTCCCGCGAGCGTTTCCCAGCCACCGACGCATACTGGAAGAGTATCCGCACCATGCAGCTTTTTAGCCACTCCCGCCACCGCTGACGTTGCCTGTCGGCGCCGGTGGAGTCTGACATCAACACCGCTGGTACCCGGTGTGCCAGACACCACAGCGCCGCCGCTATCGCCGCAGGCTCAGAATATCCAGGGACCAGAACCACCCGCGGCATCGTTTTGGACAGTTTCTTCCACACTGCCATACACATCTGCCCTTTCGGTTGGCTCTCGTACGGTTTATCCGAGAGCGCTGTTATCACCCCTGGGAGCGACGCCCTGTGCGTCCTCCAACCGGACTCAGTCTGGACGGAGGCAAACTCAATAGCAGTGACATCCGCGACATCGAGCAATGCTGACAGGCGCGCAAGATGATACGGACCAAAGTTGATCCACATCAGCACCAGCCCCTTTTGACGTGAGCCATTCGGCGCAATGTCTTCATTTCCGCCCTGTGAAGGTGATCGCATCAACGTCGTCATCGATTTAAAATCCGTATCTTCTGCCCCCAATCCCCACGAAGGGGGGCAACAGTCGTGAACAGAATTTGCAGAACGTCACTCTGACAGCAGCACTTGGCGAAGATTGCGCCGAAAGCGCTCCCAGGTGAAGAACCGTCCCGTCTCCAGAGCGCACGCGCGCATTTCGCGAACGGCCGTGATATTCCGTGCAGCCCACCGGAGCCTTTCAGTCAGAGCGTCCACATCCAGCGGTTCAATTATCCACCCGTTCTTTCCTTCAGAGATGATATCCGCTGCCCCAGTGTTCTTTGAAGCAAGCACAGGCGTGCCGCAGGCAAGCGACTCCAGATAGACCATTCCGAAACCTTCCGCCACTGAAGGCACAGCCAAAAGGTCTGCTTCGTTATACAGTCTCACCAATTCTGCATGTTCGACGTTATGCCGGATCTCGCAGTGCGCGGGCAACTCTCTCAATAAGTTGGAGTCGGTCGTGCCGCGGCCAATGATGATGAGATGCGCCGAATTCTGAGGCATCGCCTCCCACGCGGAGAGAAGCGGTATCAACCCTTTCCGTGCCACCATGGAACCGACGAACAACACCACTAGCCTGTCGCCCCGTTGAACGGGCTGGGGCTTGAATCGGGCTGTATCCACGCCTAGAGCTACTACGGCAATCTTATGATCGGCGATTCCAGATTCGACGAGACTTCGCTTGGAATAGTCAGAGTTGGCCACAATAAGATCCGCAGACTTCGCTTGCTGTGACCAGATATTCAAAATACTATCTGGCAGGGCGACCTCGTTCTCCAACGCCAGCCCGCTATAGGCTGGAGACCTCGAGATTACACCCGTATAGTAGTTGCGCAAGTACGGCGCGTGGGGGTGGATCTGATAAAGCACCTTCTTGCCACCTGCGGTGTACTTCCCGAAATTGTCCCACCCGCTATAGCTGCCGACGACGACGCTTGCATTTGTTGCATTCGCGGCTCGGACAGCTCTAGCACCTAACCACCGCGACCCACTCATTGGCGACCTGAGCAACAGGTTGGCGCGCTCGAGAATAGTCGCCACCTTTCGGTCGCGAACTGTGCCGGTCGGAATTCGAGAGTCGCCGCGGTTTCCCAACTTGTGAATCGTCGCGTGCGACGGTAACAGCCTGAGCACCTTCGACCACAACCAATCATCTTCAGGTACAAACCAGTCGGTGACATAGTAACGTAAGGCACCAGCCTCGGCTAGCGCAATGGGCCACTGATAATGGTAATGGGCGCTCGGAAGCCCAACGACCCAGGATTTTCCGTGATTCATCTCCCGCGAGGGCAGGAGACAGCCTACATCCCTCATGGCCACGGTCTGCTTGACCCTAGTCCCACCACCAGGGGTCTGGTGGTTCCGGGGGAACCCTCCCGTGCCTCTGCGACCGGGCCGCCTCGAATGCGTCCACGATAGCCGCGGCCCGGTTGTCGACGGCGAAATGAGCGAGAAACACCTCGCGGCAATGGTGCCGTGTCAGTTCGCCAGATCGGACCCGCGCCTCCAATCTCAGGAGACCTGCCGCGATCCGTTCCGGCTTTCTCGAATCGACACATTCACCTATCCCAAATCGAGTCACAAGTTGCTCAAGTCCAGTGTGGCAACTTGCCAGCACCGGCAATCCATTGACAAGATATTCGGTAAGCCGACCGGGTGCCTGAAAAAAGTTGCCCAGATCAGTGTTTCTGTACAGCAACACACCCGCGTCGCAGTCGCCTGTCTCTCGCACCATATCTGAGAACTTCGTCGATTTCAGGAATCGAACGCGGTCTCCGAGTTCCAGTTCTTCCAGTCGCTGCTGAAGCACTCCGTGCGAAGAGCCGCCGGTCCCCATCAACAACTGGAAACGCGCGGGCAAGAGCTTTAAGGCATCTAGCAACTCATCTACCATTCGGAGCTGGGAGTATGTGCCGTGTAGTGCCAGCGTGAAAGCCGCCGGCGATCTTGACGCTCCTTGTCCCGAAAGGCCTGGTTTGAACACGGTGGGCCAGGCTGCCGGCAGGGCCGGCGCCACAACAAGCAGAGGAGAGCGAAGTCTGTATTGCGCACGATAAATATAGCCCCTGTGGAACTCCGCATTTATGTTAAGCCGTGCCTGACGCGCCGTCTTCTTCTCCAGCCATGTGTGCAGCGGGTGCCGCAGTGGATCGTAGTAATCCATTGTGTAATAGACCAGCTTCCTTGAGCCGATCAACGGGGGCCATGCGCGGCAACCAAGTTCTTGAGAATGCACGCAAATCAGATCGTACGGCCCAATACGACCGCTTAGAAGCAGCGTACGGATCTTCAGTTCACGCGCCAGTCGCCTCGCGGGCAAGTCGATAGCACGGCACAGGTAAGGAACAGCGTCTCTCAGTGCCGAACGCCGGGCGTTCGGGCCGACCACGGTGATATCCCAGCCGGCAGCCGCGAGAGACGGAAGAATACACTCCGCGTACGGGGTTCGCTCCATGTCATAGAGGGTCACAAATAGTAGACGGCCGCCCATTGTTTTTTTGCGCTGTTGCCAGCCTGTGCAAGGTCCAAAGAGGTCTACCAGCCCGTGGTAATAGTCAACACGGCTCAGAACTGCGGATTCACGGTTATTCTTGAGGTAACAAAACCTTCCACCTCGCCTCGGCGGCTCGTTACAAGGCATCCCAGCGCCTCGGAGTTCTGGCTATGCCGGTTGGATTTCGGATTGGATACTCTTTCCACGGGCTGTTAAGCCACACCACGCCTTACGAAGATCCCATCTATCTGAAGAACAAACCCGGTCGTCTGATCCACCTCTCCAGTCCCGAGGGATACAAACTCAAAGTCCCTCGACGCAAGCCAGGCAAGCATATCACCGAAATCCGCTTCGCCATCATATAGCGGTCGCAAGGAGAGCTCTGCCTCAATGCACAGAACTCGCTTAATGCGCGCCGCAAGACCCTCGAGGACTTGCTTCTCATAGCCTTGGACATCGATCTTCAGCCAGGGCTTTTCCGCTTTGCCAAAGACACTCTCGGCGACGGTATCCAAACGTGTTATCGGCACCCGTTCAACTCTTACTTGCCGCGCATGGGGGGCCACCCGTGTGAGTTCGTTACGCACGGGGAGAATCGAACTACAGGTGCTGCATTCTCCTACCTTGATCTCGATCTCACCATCGTGCCCACCGACGGCAGTCCGAATCACATGCCATTGTGGGTCCATGGCACTCGCCCGACTCAGCGCTTCGAAGCTAGCGGCGACCGGTTCAAAAGAGACAATCTTCCCTTCGAACCCGTCCCTTCTAATATCGCCGGCATATTGACCGGAGTTGGCGCCTACGTCCAAAACGAGGTCAATGCCCACGTGCTTCATTATTTGAATGCGCCGCAACCGATAGAAATAGTAAGGGCTATATCGGACTACATCGCAGCCCAGACCGTGAGCTACCGCATGCATGGCTTTCTTGAGATTCCCAAACATGGCAACACGCCTCACCCTCTCCTTGTGAGCCACAACTCCGCCTTATTCGGAGCAGACGGTTGCGGGAGACCTGGAGTTGGTCAATTTCTGCTCTCCGGCAGCCTGGTTTACATGCGACCGGTAGGCAAGACTGCAGCCCTCGGAAGCAGCTGTCTACCACGCCGCTCACGGCCTCTCTGCGTTCCGCTGGACTGGTAAAACAGTGCCAACGCGGCTAGCGGCAAGAACACAAAAGGCCCCAACGTAGAAAGGCCCGCCAACGGTCCAAGGCTGATCGGCGTCATCGCGGCCACACCGATGATGCTCAAGTACACGGCGGTAGCGACTGGTGAGCGGAAACCTCCAACACGCCCATGTGCATCAAAGAAACCGAAAAACGCGCCCGTAACCAAACACAAAACGCAGACGGCGAGCACGCCGCCGTGCATCCAGTACATACCTAACAACGTTGCCGACGGGCTACAGATGTGACAGGTGCCGATTTCCGCAAACACTTGTTCCTTCTTCTGTAATCTGAAATCGGGCCTATCCGGCCACAGGGCCCTCGGGATCCACTGTACCAGGAACTGGGCATAAAACACACCATAATCATACTCCACTACCGTGGGAAACAGCCGCACATATTCGAGGTACAACCGGACGTCCATGGATGGAATATAAGTGCCCGAATTCCTCTCACTTTCCTCATCGTCTTTAACAATCGTCAGAAGTAAGCTCTTTGCTAGTTCAACGGGTGGCTTATTCTGGACCTTGCGAACGTTTTCAAAATTGGAGCCCCAGTGGTAATCGCTGCGAGTAATTCCGACAAAACCCAGCAACGCCATGGCCGCCAATCCCACCCCGGCCGCCAGCATCAAGGACACGCGCTTTCGTCGCCACACCTGAAGTAACGCCAGTCCAAGGAGTGCGTAAATGAACACCCCTGAGCGCTGGCCAACGGCCAGGTTGTATCCAAATGCTAGTAACCAAAAGAAGCCAGCCGTCAGGAAATAGCGGACCTGACGGCGTCTTGTTAATCCGCCAATCATGATCGCAAGCCCAACGGTCCACAGCCATCTGAGGAGGTAGATGTATGCAGTGGTTCCCTCAGGGGCGCCTGTCGTACGGGCCACGGAATAGTACACAGCAGCCCCTCCCGCAAGTTTCAGGACCCATAGCTCGCCCAGCACTCCAAGACTACAGAGAAACACCCCGTACCGGGCCATCCCCCGCGCCCGGATGCCCCTGTCAGTTCTAGCCTTGGCCGCTCTCGCGAACCGCTTAATTGCATATGTATAGCCGAGTAAGATGAAGAGGAGGCCAATCACCGGAAGTGCGCACACGAGCATAGTCGTGTTGTAGGCGTACTGTTCTCTCATCCACTCCCTGCTAAGCCAAAGAGGAATGAAATACACTCCAAGATAAGCACCAAGAAGCCAGTAAATGTGCTGGAACGGGTCCCGTCCGGAGTCCCGGTATGCCAAGACAACATAGCACCCGGCAATCAGGGCCTGGCATCCAAGGAGCAGTTCAACCATACGATTCTGGCGAATCCTCGCGCTTCAGTCGAGGGGGAGAGTGTCCCGCAACTGGACGAAAATGATCTTCGCGTGTCACTACAGCAGCGAACAACGGGCTTGTCTAAAGTTCTGCATACGCAGCCGCAGTTCTTTGCGCTGTCAAGTCCCACGAGAACTTCTTCGCCCGTGTCACGCCTTCAAGTCTTTTTTGCGAGAGCAAGTCGTCGTGGAAAAGCGACCTCTCAAGAACTGTGCGAATCGCATCGACGTCGCGAGGGTCCACGTAAATCGCCGCCGAGCCGCCGACTTCAGGTAGTGAACTTACGGACGAAGTAATGACCGGGCACCCTGTTGCCATCGCTTCCAGGATGGGCAGGCCGAAGCCCTCGTACAACGAGAGATAAACAAGAACTCGAGCCCCACGGTAACAGGCCGCCAACAAAGCGTCATCGCCGAACATATTGAAGAACTGACGCTCTAAGCCAAGAAATTCGAGTTCACGTCTTTCCGAGGCCTGGAAACTGCCACCGCCAAAGCAAACCACGTCGAAGACCCGTCGCGCGCGTTCTGTCCCCGCAAAGGCCTTGAGAAAACCGGCAAAATTCTTATAACCATGTCGCCCGCCCACCCACAACAAGAACGGCCGTGTTCTTCTTAGAGGATCTGTGCCGCAGAACTGGGCGAGGGAAGTCCCGAGTGGTATGGTCCTGACCTTCGCTTCCGGAAGACCGTAAAGCCGCAGGGCGTCACGTCGTGTATTGTCAGAAATACAAATCACGAGGTCGGCGTCTCTGCACAGACTTCGCTTCCGCTCGCTCGCGGTTTGATCGAAGTGCTCCGGAAACAGTTCCGGTATCATGTCGTATATAGTAACAACCAGTTTCCGAGCCCTCCCGACAGGTGCCGGGTCATAGAAGGTCTTGTGGACGATGTCTATCCTTGCCAAGGAAAGGTACAGCCGTTGGGCCACGGAGGCACTTTTCTGTCGGAGTCTTGAAATACCCCTCAGAGTCGGCACTCGGGCACCTATTATGCCGTTAAGCCCCCTTAGATGCGTGTTATTGTGAATCCCAGCGAACACAACGACCTCCACACCGTACGCTGGCATCCGACGTGCAAGTTCAGAAAAATACCTCGATACGCCGCCGGTTTTCTGTCCAACAAATACATCGTGGTCAAACAACACACGCATCAAATTGCTCCAAACACGTCACTCCACCAGTGTGCATTAGGTGAAACACATTTAGGCAAACAACACCCTTGAAGGCTTAGTATCCTGCGCCCGTTACCGATAACCGAGTCTTTAGGGATGAAATCGCAGCCTGTCCTAAGGGATTGTCACGGAATAATATTGATAATTGCTAGACCGCTTCCTTTGGTCGCTGCTAGGCAAGAGGCGCGTTACTGAGTCGCAACCAGAAGGAGCGGTGATAAGGTTATTCCATGACAAGCCATAACACCCCCGCGAGCTGCGCAGCGTGGTGAAGACGAGTATTCGGCCGCCCCGAATTCCTTAGATTCTATCTCTTTACTGTTTTGAAAGCAGCAAACATTGAAATGGAATGCTGGTTGTGAACCCGCGCATACGGGCGACTGGTCTCTCCAGGCTCGATCAGTCGCATTCAGATTGCCAAGAAGATAGCCGTGGCTATCCTAAATAATAAACTTTTCATATCCTAAGCGTTCAAGGACCGAGAAGACGCTTTGGCCATCCTCTCCTCGCTGCGCCAGATCCCGGGGATTGTGCTCAAAGAAAACAAGACAGTCACTCTGCATGTTTCCCGCTCCGGAATCTGCGCCAGGTTGATCAATTTCGATCATTGGCGCCGAGTTGTTGGCTGCACAAGGCGTGCTTTCTTATCTGCGCGACTCGCGGCTAAGTCGCTCATAGTCGGTATGGGTCAATGACTTGCGGTGTGGTCGACCCGGTAAACTTCGAATGAGCCAAGAAATCCTTGGATGCACAAGAGCCTGAAATAGAATAGAAGGCACAACTTTTCTGGTTAACAAGTGGGTGGCCCCGCAGGAGTACAAGTTCAGCCTGAACCTCCGCGCAAGCGCTCTCAGCGCCATGGTGGTGTAGAATGTCACGTGCTGGCCAGTTTCGGGAGTGTAATACCACCAGTCAGCCACCTTGGGCGTCGGCCTCGGCAGAAGGAAAGTGGAGAACAGAATGCTGTCGGTGTGTCTTAATAGCTTTTCAGTCGTGCCGATGACGTCGACCAGGTGTTCAAATACCTCAAATGCCGTAACGCACTCGAAGTATTGGTTTGGCTCAAGGCAAGCGTCGAATCCACGTGCGAAGAGATTCGGACAGAACTTGTCAAGCCGATAGAAGTCGAAGCCTGCGTCACGCATCGTGCGCACAAGAATCCCGTACCCACCTCCAAAATCGAGAAACCGGTGGGTCGCCCGAAATAGGACCCCTAGCAGCGTTTCGAGCATCAATGCGCTTGAAGCGTTACGGCTTAGGACGCCAGTATCTTGCACAGCGATGGCCTCGGAGTAAGCCTCGTCGAGCCAATACGGGTGCTCAGTTTGTACGCACCCGCACTTCTTACACAAGAAATACCTCACTAAGTATTTCTTCAGAACCAGCACCGTGTCGAACAAGTCCGTCTCGATTTGGCAAATTCGGCATTCATTCAATCTATGGGACCTCAAATCACTTTCTCGAACACTCTTACTACAAGTCTTGCTACGCTGCTTGTCCCGCGTTCATGGTTCGGATCAGAGAAACGCCGCGACATGAACTCCACACCGCCGACAGCGAACCCGCCATAACTGGTAGAGAGGACCGTCGTCACGCCCGCATCGCAAAGTTCAGCCACTAGTGCTGTGGGCGCACGTCGTGCAAGTTTTTCATACGCTGGCCGCATCCAGTAGCGTCCGGCTATCGCTTCGCGGCCCGTTGATAACCTCTCTGCTGTCATA
>CAZLDN010000078.1:0-23577 GCA_964558355.1 uncultured Candidatus Solibacter sp. | reverse complement strand
GCCTCCTCCAGGCGGCCCATCCCTTTGAGCACGTCCGCCCGGCCGGTCCGCGCGACGACGTTTTGCGGGAATTCCTTGACAGTCGATTCGTATTCCCGGAGCGCCTCCTCCAGGCGGCCCATCCCTTTGAGCACGTCCGCCCGGCCGGTCCGCGCGAAGACGTCTTGCGGGAATTCCTTGACAGTCGATTCGTATTCCCGAAGCGCCTCCTCCAGGCGGCCCATCCCTTTGAGCACGTCCGCCCGGCCGTTCCGCGCGACCCTCTCTTGGCCGTGCCGCAAGGCCAACGCGAAAGTTGCCTCCGCTTCGGGCCACCGACCCAAGCAGCGGTAGGCGTCGCCGAGTTGCGCAAGCGACCAGCCGTCCCCAGGTGCGATGTCGACTGCCTTTTGCGTCCACTCCAACTGCAAGTGGTGGTAGCCGAGTTCCTTAGCGGACTGAGCGAGGTCGCAGAATGACTTAGCAATGTGTTCCGAACGACTGTTGCGCTCCTGATAGGCGAGCAAATCCGCGCAGAATTCTCTCACCCGGCTCAAATCTCCCACGGCCAGCGCTTTCCGGATGGCGTCCTTCTGTCGGTTGACCACGTCCAACTGAACATCCGCAGATATGCGAGCCTGTTTGACAGGACGCTGCCGCCGCGAAGACGTCACTGCTTCCTCCTCCACTGCGCGATTGGTGACCCGATTCTTTGCCGAAAGAGAATTAATCCAAGCTGTAAGGCCAATCCGCCACTTCTGGAAGTGCGGCTGCGGGAGAAGGGTCAACAACACAGAGCCGCGTTTCTCAGCGGCCGTCGTGACGACGCGATGAAACACGCCCGCCTGAACCAGAGCGAACGCCACATCTTCTTTTGATGACTCGTCGCGAAAGGTCTGGGGGGGGAGAGCGTCCCACGCCGAGCGACAGCGGTCGATTTCTAGCTGATGGATGCCAACCTCTTCGAGTATGCCCACTAGACTTGCTGCGTTCTGGTTGTGTGCGCGGTTGATGGCACCGATCAGATCTGCGTTATCCGGCATTGGGGCCACGAAGAGGCGCGCGCGGAGGAAGTCGGCGATCTCAGGAACTCTCAGGAACTCTTCTATGTCGGGTATGGCAAGCAGCCGGGATTCCGGATGAGACTCGATGTCAAGCAACAGCAGACACAGCGCCAGGCACCGCTGCTTAGCCCACTCCAGTTCGAGGCGGGTAGAGATGGCTTCTGGACAAATGTCCTCTACGACGAGGACATCCGTACAGTCGCCAAAGATGCCTTGGATTTCTTCCCAGCGGCGCTCGACACCGGCAGGTCCATCGAGGTGGAACGACCGCGCGCGTCCGTCCTGCAATAGCACGGCGACGCCAGCCTGCCCAGAGATGAGAGCCTTGCTGCTCATAATACCTTTACTCGAACATCTCCCAAGCACGCCTTCATTCCACGGACAAAGGCCATGTAACCCTTCCGCTTGGGTCGAAGCACTATGTAATCCAACACCGACCTATGAAGGCGACCATAGATGTGAACCTCTATAAACTCGTCTTTTGAAGGATCACTTCCACTGGACATAAGTATCGACGGGAAATCGGATTCCTGCATATGCGCAAGGAGACGCGGGCCAAGTTTGGCGACCACCAACTCCTCCCGCTGTGCCCACGTGGCACGATAGCCGGGTGGGATGTTGGGTCGGGCTGGGCCGACCTCGTGGCGCTGGCAGAAAAAGACACAGTTCTCTTCGAAAACAGTAGCGCGGTTTGCGATCTTGGCCTCCTCGAAGAACATGGCACAGTCTCCGTAAGTAAAAAGTCCCGCTTCATCGAGAGTTAGAGCCGCGAATTGAATTTTGTCCTGGTAGTTGAGGAAGACGAGCGGCTCTGCCGACTGGCGAGCTGCTTCTACGTCAGTAACGGAAGGACGGAGCAACCCAGCGCCCTTCAGATCGTAGAAAGTGCCCAGCAGCTTATCGTCGCCCTTGACGAGTGAATATACCTCGTCCAGGGAACGGACGCGTACGGCGCGGGACCGACGAGAGGCGGCCCGGAGTTTAGCCAGGAGCGGAACGGTACCGTTTTTGCCTGCTTGAGACTCGGCGCCAGCGACGCGACGGGTGAGCGCCTGTCTTTCGTCGTCTTGTTCCGCAGCGCGCACGTTGGGGTAACCGCAATCCGTCTCACAGGCCACACAGTGTCGCTCGTACGGGCGAACTTCCTCAGAACAGTTGGGGCATTTCATACCGGAACTCCTCACGGTACCTCAGAGTCGACACACGTCGTTAGCAGACGTTCTCAGACGGCGCTCCATTCAGCATACTCGGAATCTGGAACCTGGGACAGCCTTATAGCTGGTATGGGTAGGTTTTGAGCGAAGCGCGTTTTCCACCGCCGCCGTCGATGCCCTGCTGTGGAAAACGCGCTTCATTACCCTTGCGTCCAGCGCCCCGCGGCGCTACCACTGTGCATGTTCCGCCGGCGCGAGGCGTAACGGGCGGCTGTGTTCATATACTGGACACATGTTGTCCATGAGGTTCGCCTGCCTTATTGCTGTCTCACTGGCTCTCTGCGCGCAGACGCCGCCGGCCAAGTCTAGTTCGAAAAAAGCGCCGCCACCCGTGGCCGTTCAAGCGAAACAGCCGGTGGACGAAGGCTACACGAAGCAGATCCTGGAAGCGACCACCGGCAAGCAGTTCCTGACTGAACTCGTCGACCACCTGCCGGCGTCTCCCACCGTTCCGACTCCCGAAAAGATTCTGGGCTACATCGCCGGTGCGCCCGACAAGTTGACCTATGCGGCGGCGATTCACGCCTACATGCGCGAGGTGGCGAAGGCGAGTCCGCGTGTGAAGGTGATCGAGATCGGCAAGACGGAAGAGGGCCGGGAGATGATTGCCGTCATCGTCTCCGACGAAGCAAACCTGGCGCGTCTGGACAGGTTGAAAGCGATCACCGCGGCGCTCGCCGATCCCCGCAAGACGACGGACGCCGAAGCCGAGACGATGATCGCCGAGGGTCTGCCAATCTATTGGGCGACAGGCGCGATCCACTCAACCGAAACAGGCTCTCCCGAGATGCTGATGGAGCTTGTCTACCGGCTGGCGGTGGAAGAGACGCCGTTTATTCAGACGATCCGCAAGAACGCCGTGGTGATGGTGACGCCAGTACTCGAGGTGGACGGGCGCGAACGAATGGTCGATCTCTACCGCTGGCGCAAGGCGAATCCGGACCGTCCGGCGCCGAGTTTGCTCTATTGGGGCAGGTATGTCGCGCATGATAACAACCGCGATGGAATGGCCCTCTCGTTGGCTCTGAGCCGCAACGTGACGCGGAATTTCATGGAGTTCCACCCGCAGGTTGTGCACGACCTGCATGAGTCGGTGCCGTTCCTTTACACGTCCACGGGCATGGGACCTTACAACGCTTGGCTCGATCCAATCGTCATCAATGAGTGGCAGAAACTCGCGTGGCACGAAGTGGAGGAGATGAACAAGCGCGGCGTGCCCGGCGTGTGGACGTTCGGATTCTATGACGGTTGGGGCGCAAATTACATGATGGAGGTCGCTCACGGGCACAACTCGATCGGGCGTTTCTATGAGACGTTCGGCAACGGCGGCGCGGACACGCGTGAGCGCACCGTTCCCGCGTCGCAGAGTACGCGCGCCTGGTTTCGCCAGAATCCGCCGCTGCCGCGCGTGAAGTGGTCGCACCGCAACAACGTCAATCTGCAACAGAGCGCGCTGCTGCTGGCGCTGAACTATACGGCGACGAATAAGGAAACCTTTCTGCGCACGTTCTGGGCCAAGAGCAAGCGTTCGGTGGCGAAGGCGACGACAGAGGGTCCGGCGGCGTATGTGATTTCGGCAGCCGACCGTCCGAACGAAGCGGCATCGCTGATCGCTCAATTGCAGATGCACGGGGTCGAAGTGCACCGGCTCACGGGCGAGACGGAAATCGACAAAGTGAAGCACCCCGCGGGCTCGTTCGTGGTGCGGATGGACCAGCCCTATTCAAGGCTGGCGGACATGGTGCTGGACAAGCAGTATTACAGCCCCAGCGACACGCCGCCCTACGACGACACCGGCTGGACGCTGACCGAGTTGCGCAACCTGAAGAGCTGGCGCGTGACCAATCAAGCGATTCTGAAGGCGGAGATGTCGAGGGTGGCCGGACCGCCCGCTCCCGAGGGCCGCGTCGCAGGCCAGGGCGAGATCTACGCCGTCAACCACAATGCCGACCGTGCGCTGGCGACTTTCCGCTTCAAGCTTGCAGGCGTAAAGATGGAAGCCGCCGAAGCGGCGTTTGAATCGGTGGGCAGGAAGTTCAGCCGGGGCGCGTTCCTCATCCGCGCGAAAGACAACAGCGGCGATCTGCGGAGGAGACTGGAGACGGCGGCCGCGGAGACGGGCGTCAGCGTACAGGCTCTTGACAAGGACCCGGGCGTGGCCACTCATGCGCTGGCTGCGCCGAGGATCGCGTTGGTGCATACCTGGCAGTCCACGCAGACAGAAGGCTGGTTCCGGCTGGCGCTCGAGACCAGCGGCATCCCCTTCGACTACATCTCCGTCCACACATTGCGCGACACAGCCGATCCGCGGGCGAAGTGGGATGTTGTCATTCTGGGGCCGGCGCCCGGCAGTTCCCAACGGCTCATCAACGGTCTCCCCGTTCGGGGCGCGGCGATGCCGTGGGATGCATCGATCGGCCCGAACGTGGCCATGTCGCCCGACACCACGGCCGACATGCGCGGTGGCATGGGACTCGAAGGCTTGATGAACGTGAAGCGGTTTGTCGAGCAGGGCGGGTTGTTTGTCACCATCGCCGCGAACAACGCGCTACCCGTTGATTTCGGGCTTGTGGACGGCGTGACATTGACCCAGGCGCGTGAACTCCGTGTGCGCGGAAGCGTGGTGGATTCGGTGATCGCCGACGCCGGCAGCCCCGTGGCTTATGGCTATGCCGACCGCCTGCCGGTGTATTACAACCAGACCGCGATACTCGACGTGAGCCGCTTCGGCGGTCTGATGGGAGGCGGGATGGGAGCGCAAGGACAGGCGCCAGCGGGCCGTCCAAGCGGCCGCGGAACGGCGACTGATCCCGATGTCATTCAGGGACGCCCTTACGTTCCGCCCCCTCCGCCCACTCCGCCGGGGGAGCCGAGTCCTGAGGCGATGGAGATGATGCGGAACATTTTGCCGCCTCCCGAAGAGCAGCCGCGCACGATCGTCAGCTTCGCCGACGAAAAGTCGTTGCTGATTTCAGGCATGCTCACGGGCGGCCGCGAGCTCGCCGGCAAACCGGCTGTCGTGACAATCCCGAAGGGCAAGGGTAACTTCATGATGTTCGCTATCAACCCCATGTGGCGGCAGCAGACTCAGGGCAGCTACATGCTGCTGCTGAACGCGGCGATGAACTTCGAGCACTTGAACACGGGCCGTACGAAAACCCAGCAACCCGCGGCGGCGGAGCGCTCGGCTGACGATTACGACGACATGCAATGAAGTTCTCCATGCCAGCCCTGTTCGACGGACGCTGCTTTGTGGCGGTCCTCCTGCTGCTTCTCTGCCCTGCCCTGACCGCGAGCGAGGTCGCGGTGCTGCACACAGGATTCCGCATGAAGGCGGACAAGGTCGAGTGCGGCAGCACAGTGTGCGTTCTGCATGAAGGCGCGGGCAGGATCGAATTGGATGCTTCCCTGGTCGCGCGGGTGGAGGTTGAACCCGATGAGCCACGACCAAACGAACTCACGCCGGCGGTTCAGCCAGCCGCGGAGGCTGCGCCAAAGGCGGCCAGGACGCCGCGCGAGTTGATCGACGAGCTGGCCGCGCGAAACGGGCTTCCGCCGGAGATTGTCCACAGCGTCGCGCAGGTGGAGTCGGCTTACCGTACCAACGCGGTGTCGCCCAAAGGCGCCATCGGCGTGATGCAGTTGATGCCGGCGACGGCAAGACAATTGAACGCCGACCCTCACGATCCCGAGCAGAACATCGCCGCCGGGACGATGCTGTTGCGGAACCTGCTGCTCAAGTATGAGAACGACCCGAACCCGGTGCGGCGCGCCCTGGCGGCATACAACGCGGGACCAGGCGCGGTGAACAAGTACGACGGCGTGCCGCCCTATCCCGAGACGCAGTTGTATGTCGAGAAGGTCCTGGCGCGTTACTGGAAACTTGTGAAGACGAAGTGAAGCGGCTTCACCGTTTCTTCGAGTAGCTGGCCGAAATGCTCGAATACACCCCGCCGCGCGGCGTGAACTCGCCCGTCACCGTAATCCGCCGCGGCTTCGAGGCCTTCACGCAGTCGCGCAGCACGCGGTTGACGACGTTCTCCTGAAAGATGCCGAGATTGCGGTAGGCGAGCAGGTACATCTTCAGGGACTTCAATTCCAGACAGTCCTTGTCCGGCGTGTAGACGATGGTGACGGTCCCGTGGTCGGGCAGACCCGTGCGCGGGCAGACGGAGGTGAACTCCGGCGTCTCGATCTCGATGTCGTAGTCCTCGCGAAACTGGTTCGGCCATGTCTCGATCGCCGGCAATGCGGCGTCCAAGCCCGCCGCGGCGTGTTCATCGGTATAGAGCTTTTGCTGTTTCTTTGCCATGTCTAGTCTCCTGTATCCGAAATTCCTTTTCCACTCCCTCGAAAGCCGCGCCTGGAAACCCGCTCTCTTCGTTCGCGGCCTGCGCGTCGGGAAACGGTCAATCCAATTCAGAGAAACGGCACTAGTCTCCGGGGCGAAGCGATTTTTCAAGCAGGTCGAGGAACATGCCGACGTCGGCGACAATCCCATGCGCCTGGGCCGAGCCGCGGTCGCTGAGCTTTGTCGCCACGGCCGGGTTGATGTCCACGCAGACGGTCTTGACCCAGCTCGGCAGCATGTTGCCCGTTGCGATCGAGTGCAGCATCGAGCCGAGCATCAGCACCAGACCCGCGCCGCGGATGAGCTCGGCATAGGCGTCCTGGGCGGCGTTCATGTCCGTGATGGTGTCAGGCAGCGGACCATCGTCGCGCAGCGAACCGGCCAGAACGAAGGGTACGTTGTTTGTGACGCACTCGAACATGATGCCGCTGTTCAGCCGGCCCTGAGCCACGGCGTCTCGAATGGACCCGGCGTGGTAGATGGCGTTGATCGCCCGCATGTGATTGCGGTGGCCGTGCTCCTGCTGCCGTCCGTCCTTCAGCGAAACGCCGAGCGAGGTGCCGAACAGCGAACTCTCGATGTCGTGAACGCCAATGGCGTTACCGGCCAGCAATCCGTCCACCCAGCCGCCGCGGATCAACGCCGACAACGGCCGCACACCGCCCGTGTGGACGACCACCGGCCCGGCCACGATAACCACCTTTCGGCCCGCTTCCTTGGCCTGGCGCAGTAGCGCGGCCGTCTGCCTGACCGCGGTCTCCACCTGGCGCTCCGACGAGATGCCGTTCGACATGAAGGCGAACGCCAACCGGTCGCGTTCCTTCGATTCCGGAATGACGCGGATCCCGGCCATTCCTGCCACGACTTCGTCGCCCGCGCGGATGTCGCGCAACCGCACGCAATCTGGCGCGTCCTGTCTCCACACGATCAAAGCATCCATGCGCTGGTTGCGGCATTCGTGCCAGCGGCCATCACGCCGCACCATTGTGCGGTGATTTGTCGTCGAGTAGAAATCTTCCGGAGCGCAACGGTCCCGTTCAATCGTGGCCCATTCGGCGTCGCCACCTTCCACCGGAGCGCAGCCGAGCATCAGCAACTGGGCAAGCATCTGGGAAAGTTGCGTCGCCGTCGGCGCCTCGACCTTCAGCCGCAACTGCGACGGCTCGGAGTTGGTCTTGCCGATGTGGAAGCGTTCAACCTCGAAACGGCCTTCGTATTCGACCACCGTGTCGAAGATCTGCTCCATGATGTGGGAGTCGATCAGGTGGCCTTCGGCCTCCACGACCTCGGTTAAGGCCTGACGTCTGGACTGCTCTGTCATGGGTGAATATACAAGGATACCCCCTCCGGCGAGTCTGCTGCGCTTTTCTCCCCGGCGGTTCCGCCACCACTTCCGTCAACTGCCGTCGACGCTCAGCAGGCCCGCCTCGCGAGCCCAACCCAGTGCGCGACTCTCCTCTTCGCGAGTGATCCGCCGCGATAGCGCCTTGATGCGGTTCGCCTGGTGGGCGGGCCTGTATTGAGACATGATGTTGACCGCCGTCCTTGGCCCCAGCGACGACGCCACCCACTTCACGAAGCGGTCGGTGCCAGACAGGTTCTCTGGCAGCACCAAATGCCGGACGATCATCCCGCGCAAGGCTGCGCCGCGCTCATCCAGGACCGGCTCGCCCACCTGCGAGTTCATCTCGACGATCGACTCGGCGGCGCGCTCGGGATAGTCCGAGGCGCCGGACGACAGCCTGGCCGACGTTTCGCCATCCATGTATTTGTAGTCGGGCAGATAGATGTCCACGATGCCCCGCAGCATCCGGATCACCTCCACGGGTTCGTAGCCGCCGCAGTTGTAAACGAGCGGCAACCTCAGCCCGCGTTGCATCGCCGTGCGCACGCCGGCGATGATGCTGGGGACGAAATGCGTGGGCGTCACCAGGTTGATGTTCTCGCAGCCGTCGCGCTGGAGCGACAGCATCATGCGAGCCAGTTCGTCCTCGCTCACCCAACTGCCGTCGCCGCGGTGGTTGATCTCCCAGTTCTGGCAGAAGATACAAAGCAGGTTGCAGCGGCTGAAGAAGACGGTGCCCGACCCGCCGCGCGCCACCAGGGACCGCTCCTCTCCAAAATGCGCGTGCGCCGAGTAGACTCTCAGCCGGGCCGTTGACTGGCAGACGCCCGTCCCGCCTTTCGCCCGGTTCGCACCGCAGGCCCTTGGACACAACCGGCAGGCGCGGTAGATCTCCTTTAATCCGGCGATCCGCTCTTCGAGCAGACCGGCCTTTTCCATCTTCAGGTAGCCCGGCTCAAAATCCTTGCGCAACGCCGTCCGGCGCACCACACCGGCGCTGGCCGGGCAGCCTGCCGCTGCGATCGTGATCAGTCCGCCGCCAAACTGCCGTCTGGAACATACCGGCACAGCCGTGGCCTCGTCGATTCAAACTTAACCGAAGAATCCCGGCCTGTCCAGAGATTCAGCCGCTGAACAGCCTCTCCCGCCGGCCTGATCAGGGCCCCACAAATCGGCGCCGGGGCCGCCCTGGCCGGTTCAGCGGCTAGAACAGCCGCTCCTGCCGGCGTAGAGTGCCGAAGCTGCCGATGTTGGCGATTACCAGAGCGGCGCGGAATTGGTTTTCGTTCCTTGCGCCAATCGCAAAGCGCCTATATTGAACACTATACGCGCAACAGTTCGTGTTGTATGTTACCTGTGTATTGGCGTATTGCATCGCGTTCGTCTTGTAGTCGTAGATCGCCATGAACCCCATGTTCCAGCCGCGTTTGTTTTCCTGGCCGAGGCCGATCATGCCGCGGAGCTGGTTCATGGGGGGTGACAGAACCGTGCCAGGCTGGGGCGTGCCCAGGCAGGGGTTGCTGCCTTCGCTGAGCGGTGTGGCGAACGGCACGCAAGAGACGCGGTTATGGCCGGCAGAGAGGAAATAGGCGTTGATCCGCGCATCGGCGCTCAGACTGGTGTTGACGATCTTACCCCGCAACGGGTCGTAGTCAGTGCGCCATTCGAATCCGAAACCCGGCCTGGGCTGGCTGCGAAGAACAGAGACGATGGGGCTGTAGCCGCGTTCCTGGTCGAGGAAGGTGTAGGCGGACATCTGGGCGGTGGATTGAAAGACGTTGCGCTGGCCGGGCTTGAGCGCGCCTCCGAAGTCGCGGTCAAAAAACCGGCGCTGGGAGACCTCCCACGTGAGAAAGTCGAACACCTGCCCATCACGCTGTTTTGCCCACAGCCGGTTGGCCACCGACACCTCAAGCTCGGTGGTGTTGGCCAGGATCTCCGTCTCGTCGTAACGAATGAAACGCTCGAAATCGCTGACGCCGGAGAGCGACCGGAACGACGCGCGGGGTTCGATCGAGTGCTTGACCTGTTTGCCCATCCAGCGTGGCGCATTGAAGACCCTGACGAGGCTCGGCAGCGTCAGATCCGCGCCCCACTCCCTCGTCAAACGGTTGAGGTTTTGCCCGGTAACCTGCCCATTTTGAAAGCTTGAACCGTACCTCGTATTGCGCAGCGAAACCCACGGGGCGAGATGGATCTCCTTCCATCGCAATGCGGTGGAGATGCGGGGTTCGAAGTCGATGCGTTCGACATACTGGCGCGTCTGGAACAGCGGCTGGGTACGCCGCATCAGGCCAAAACTGGACCCCCACGAGATCCAGATCGGCAGAGACTTTTTTATCTCCCGCTCGCGGCTGCTGAATTCAAGCTGCGGCAGTTTGCGGATCGAGATCTTGTTGTTCCGCTCGTCCTGCTGGAAGTTTTCCTGCTGGGTGAAGACGCCGTGGAAGTGGAACGACGACCAGTTCTTCGTCGTGTAGAACATGCTGTTGACTTCCGAGTAAACGGCCTCGTTGAAAGTCTCCGTGAACGCCTGGCGGAAGGTGAAATTGCTCAGGTAGTTGATGAAGGCGCGCGAGTGGAAGCCCTTGCCCCAATCGACGAAGCCGGTAGCGTTGATGATGTAGCCGCCCTCCTTTTTCCGGGTTCCGTCGGTTTGAACAAGTCCCTTATCGTCAACGCCGTAGATGTAAAAGTCAAAGTCGGAGTTCGCGGTTGGCTTGCCGCGGAAGTCGGCCGTATGAGCAAGGCCTCGAAGGGTGAAGTACTGCGCGCGGTATTGCAGGTCGTAGCTGCGATTGATGGCCCAGTAGTAGCCGAGCCCAACCATCTGTCCGCGGCGGTTGCTGTTGCCGATGCTGGGTGTGAGAAAGCCGCTGCGGCGGGCCTGGGAGGAAAGGTCCTTGTAGAAGACGGGCGCGTAAAAAAGCGGGATGCGGTGCATCTTGAAGGTGGCTTTGTAGGCGAGTGCGCGGTCGCCGGGAACGATGTCGAACTTGGGCGCGGTGAGGATCCAGGAGGGATTGGGGTATGTGCAATTGGTGAGTTCGCCGTCGTGGAGGATGTACCGGTTCTGGAAGCGTTCGGCCCACTTCCCTTTGAACAGAAAGGGGTTACTGGTGGTGAGAATCCCTGGCCGGGGATCGATCTTGCCTGGGGCGGAACCGCGGACTTCGTAGAATGTGCCTTGCTGGCGTTTGACGTCGTAGTCGGCGCGCCCGGCCCACATCTCCTCGCGCCTGCTCTTGTTGAGGAAATGAACGTGCCCCCGTGCCTCGGCGATCCCCGTCTCCGAGTCGTAGTCGATCTCGTCGGCTTCCAAAAGGACTTCAGTCGTTTCGATCGAAGCCGCGCCCCGCAGGTAATATTTCGACTGAACCACCTCTTTCTTGATCGCCTTGACCACGTATTCGACCGGACCGGCCTGTTCCTGCCCGATCGCGGGTCCGGCGCACACCGCCAAAAGCGATAGTCGAATGAGAATCCCCAAGTAACAGATGACAAAAGAAATGTCGTGACATTTCCGGGTAGTTATGTTACTTAAAAGTGGATGGTCTAGGACGATGGTCAGGGGAGGCCTCTTCAAAGCCTCAACCTAGCACGGACTTGGAAGGCCGATCAACCGGACTCTTTGGATATCTCCGGCTGATTGCGGAAAGGGAGCGAGGGCGCCGATGTATTGCGACTACTGTGGACAGCAGAATCAGGACAGCGCCTACAGATGTGCGCGTTGCCGTACACGGCTCGATCCGTCTCCGGTTCAGTCTGGAGCCCGTGAACCCGTCATCACGACCGCTGCCATACCGAAAGTCGCGCCCGCGGCGGCTCCGGCGCCAGCCGCGACGTTGCGCACCCACGCAGGTGGAGGCGCTGCCCTGCCGGCGGACACACGGCCAGCGCGGCAATCCGGGTTGTTCCAGGGCGATCCGCGCAGCGTGGCTCGGATGGAGGCCTACACCCCGATCCGCTCCCGCACCAGGGCGCCGGAGGCGTTCGCCGAGTTGAGACGCAGCAGGCCGGGCGGGACCAAACGTGTCTCGGAACTCCAAGCTGCCTTTGATTTCGCATCCCCGAGTCCGAACTCGGCGCTGAAGCGCGCCACCGAATTCGACGGCGACCGGGCTCCATGGCCGATCCTGCTTGCCGGCACCCTGACCGACGCCGCCGTCGTCGCCGTCTTCACCGTGGTCTCGGCACTCGTCGCCCGGCAGGTTCTGATCTCTTACGGCGGCTTCATCCCCAGTAGCCAGAACTACCTTCCCGCCGCCGGAGCCGCGGCGTTCGTGATCGCGATCGTCTACAAGGCGCTTTGGGCCATGTTCGGACAGGAGACGCCAGGGTTGCAGGGCGTCAGGTTGGAACTGGTCGGCTTCGACCGCAGCCGCCCGAGTTTCGCGCAGCGCATGGTCCGCGTCCTGGTGGGCTGGCTGGGCTTCTCGACAATCGGACTTGGCGTGGTCTACTCGGTCGTCGATCGCAACGGGCTGTGCTGGCACGACCACGCGTCCCAGTCCTACCACAGGCTCAGCGCGCCTCCAGTCAACTGATCACGATATGCTTGTTCCTTGAGCTTCCCGGCTCAAGTAAACATCCATGTCCATCCAATTTGATCCAATCAATCTCCATGCCTCGATGGCCGGCGCGAAGCACGGCCTCGACCCGGCCGAAGTCCAGGCCGCCCACCCCATGGCCCTCAACTCCCTTGAGGGTTTTCGCAAGAGCTTCGACCAGGGACTCTACGGCTTCCCCGCTCTCCCTTCGCAGGGCCGGCTGCTGAAGGACATCACGTCCTGCGCTGCGTCTCTTGCGGGCGCCTACGATACGGTGTGCGTCGCCGGCATCGGCGGCTCCGCGCTCGGAGCCTGGGCGCTCGATTGCGCCCTCCGCGGCCCCCACCCGGTTCAGGCAGCGCACTCGGTCCGCAATCCGAGGCTGGTGATTCTCGACAACGTCGACCCCGAGTTCCTCCACCTCGCGCTCGGTTCGATGAATCCGGCGCGAACCCTGGTCGTTCCCATCGCCAAGTCCGGCGCGACCGCCGAGACCATGGCCACCTTCCTCATCGTTGACGAATGGATGAAGCGGTCGCTTGGCAATAAGAAGGCCTCCGCCCGCACCATCGCCGTCACCAGTGAAGGCCGCGGCGACCTCAAGGCCTTCGCCCTCTCGAACAAGCTGACAACCTTCCACATCCCCGAAAACGTCGGCGGCCGGTTCTCGGTCCTGTCTCCGGTGGGTCTTGTTCCCGCGGCGCTCGCCGGACTCGACGTGAAAGCCGTCTGCCGCGGCGCCGCCTCGATGACTCAACAGTCCTGGGCGGCGGATCTGGTCAACAACGTCGCCCTGCGCTCGGCGCTCTATCACTACCTCATTTTGACCTTGCGCAAGAAGACCATCCAGGTCGCCTTCCCCTATTCCAACCGCCTCTGGGGCCTCGCCTTCTGGTTCCGCCAACTCTGGGCCGAGTCACTGGGCAAGGCCAAGAACCGGAAGGGAAAGATCGTCAACGCCGGCCAGACTCCCGTCGCCGCCCTCGGCGCCACCGACCAGCACTCTCAGGTCCAGTTGTACATGGAGGGACCCAACGACAAGGTCTTCTCCTTCTGGGCCACGAACCGCTGGAATACACCCGGCCCAATCCCCAGGACCAGGACCGGATTCGAAAGCTTCGACTACCTTGCCGGCCAATCCATGGCCAAGCTGATCGACGCTGAACGCAACGCCACCGCGGCCGCGCTCACCGCCGCCAGCCGTCCCAACTGCACTTACGCGCTCGACCGGATCGATGCCGCCCACGTCGGCGCATTCATCCAGATGCTTGAATTCCAGACGGCTTTCATGGGCGAACTGCTCGGCATCGACGCCTTCGACCAACCAGGCGTCGAGCAGGGCAAGGTCTTCACCTTCGGCCTGATGAAACGGCCCGGATATGAAGCCTACGCCGGCGCTTACAAGGCATACGAGAAGCGCCGTTCGGAGTCGTAGGTCAAGAACTGGCGGACTTTCTCAGCTCCGCTCGTACTTGCCCATGACGCTGGTCTCGTCGATGACATGGCCCCAGAGCGCCCGTTCGAATTCATTCCGGTGGGCGCCGTGGGCAAGCGGAATCCGTTTCATGTCCAGCGCGAACACTTTGAAAATATAGCGGTGCGGGCCGTGGCCGGCCGGCGGCAGCGGCCCCCCGTAGCCTGCTTCGCCAAAGTCGTTCGTGCCGGTGTTGCCAATCGAACCTGGCAGGAACCCTTCGGCGACTCCGGTTGCGTCCGCCGGGATGTCCCAGATCATCCAGTGGGTGAAGATGCCCGATGGCGCGTCCGGATCCTCGCACAGCAGCACGAAGCTGCGAGTACCCGATGGCGGCCCGGACCATTCAATGGCCGGCGCGACGTTGTCGCCCTCCTTGCTGTGGCGGAGCGGTATCAAGCCACCGTCGTCAAATGCTGTGGACCAAGCTTTGAATGCCATCTGTTCCCATTCTCCTGGTTACTTCACGGTGAAATCCGGCTGGCGTCCCAGTTTCTCATACAATCGCATGCGCCCCTTCTTGTCGTCGTCCTGAATCTTCTTCGCGGCTGCGGCGACAACGCCGGCCTTGTCGCGCGGCACGACAACCACGCCCTCCGCGTCCGCAACAATGATGTCGCCCGGCAGGACGGTGACGCCCCCAACATTGACGGGTTGATTGAAGCTCTCGATCATCACGCGTCCGGGGATAATGCCGCGGGTGGAGCCTCTCTGGTAGATGGGGATCCGCTGGAGGATGTTCTCGTCCGAATCACGGCAGCCGCCGTCGGTCACGATTCCGCGCATGCCCTGCGTGAACCACCCAAGCGCGTTGTTCGAGCCGCAGAAGCCCACGTCCTTTGTCCTCGAGGCGTCGATGACCAGGATGGTTCCTGGCTTGAACCACTTGGCGAAGTCAGTGGGATTCTTCTCGCCGTACCAGCGGCCTTCCCACTTGGCGAACTCCTCGTGGCTGGCAAAGTTTGGGGCGCGCTCCCGCGGCGGAACGATCCGCAGCGTGACGGCAACTCCATAAATGCGGTGGGTGAACGTCTTCTCGTCCCGCCACAAAGGAAGGATCGACGGATCCATGATCGTGACGTCCTGCAATCCCACAACATCCAGCCCGTCGACAACATCGGTTACCCTCATCCCGTCAAAGAGCTTGACCAGGGCCTCGTTCTCCTTGTCATCCCAGGGCGTGACCGGGATGTACTGCTTGGTGAATGGCGTCGTCTGGCTCTGCGCCGGCAGCAATGCGCACGCCAACGCGGCCAAAAGAATTAGAGGTATGAATCTCATCGTTTCTCCTGTCGAGAGTGTACAGCATCGCAGCGTCAAGAAACAGCCATCTTCGGGCGGCCTCGGCTGAAAAGAAAAACGGCCCCGGTTGGAAGCCGGGGCCCGTTGAACAGTCAACTGAATGTAAGGAGAGTCGGAGAAATAAAACTTGCCGGCCGCGCTAGAGCGTCAGGCCGTGTGAACCCATGGTGCGGAACTCGTATTGCTGGATCTCGACCGCCGCCCGGCTGTTCTCGCAGCGCACGATACGGCCGCGGGCCAGGAGTTTGAGCGCGCAGTGGGAATCGAGTTGCGCGGGCCAACTGATGGCGAGTTCGATCTTCTTGCCGGGTATCAGCATCTGCTCGGTGGTGAACAGGACGCCGCCGCTCGAGAAGTTGACGGTCGTGCCCGCGCCTGATTCATTGCCGCTGCGCTTGCTCACGACTTTGTACCGCAACTCGCGCTCGATCGGGAAGCGATCCGTGGACCGGCGTTCACCGGACGGCGCCGGTTCCATTCCGAAGTTGAAGTCGTTGAAGGGGATATTTGTCATTGCTGCCTTCCTGCAAACACAGTGTCCCCCGTTGGGTGGTTCGCGCCAATAGCGCGATGGTTGTGAAAATCGTGGTACCGCCGAAGCCACCTTTCGGTACCGGCTGGTCAGCTAGAATGATCTGGTATGTGGACCCTTCGTACCATCCTCACTTTCTCCCTGCTCTTTGCCGCCACTCTGACTGCCGCCGACAAGAAGCCCGTGCGCCCGGCTGGAGCCGTTATGGGCGGCCCTTATACCCCCGGGATCCTGGCTGGCGACACGTTGTACGTGGCCGGACAAGTGGGGCGGATTCCGAAGACTGACCGCTATCCGGACTCGTTCGAGGACGAGGTGAAGTACACGCTCGATAATGTGGGCGCGGTTCTCAAGGAGGCTGGCTGCGGTTTCGAGGATGCGGTGACGGTCCAGGTCTATCTCACCGATATCGAGCTCTTCCAGCGCATGAACGCCGTTTACATGACCTACTTCCCCGAGCCTCGGCCTGCCCGGACCACTGTGGGTATCGCCAAACTTGTCGGCACGGCACGCATTGAGATCACCGTCACCGCCTATAAAAAGGGCGCCGGGACGAAGCCGGCAAAGAAGTAGACGCATCCGCTCCGGCGCTCGGCCGCCGCTGAAACTACGCTGATCCTCCGGGACTCTTCCGACTTCAGTATCATTGTCGGGGAAGCTCTATCGAAGCCGTACTACGTCATGACCGGCAAAATTCAAGGCATCCTTACGCCGACGCTCGTCCCACTCGACGACAAGGGCCAGATCAATGAACCCGAATACCGCCGCTTCCTCAACTGGCTGATTGAATCCGGCGTCCACGGTCTCTATCCCAACGGCTCCACCGGAGAGTTCACCCGCCTCACCGCCGAAGAGCGCCGCCTAGTCGCCAAGATCGCCTGCGAAGAAGCGCGCGGGCGCGTTCCCGTGCTTGCCGGAGCCGCCGAGGCAAACACCCGCGAGACGATCAAAGCCTGCGAAACCTACTATCAGTATGGCGCCCGTGCCGTCGCGATCGTCGCCCCGATCTACTACCGCCTCGCCCCGGATTCCGTCTACGCCTACTTCGCCGAAATCGCCCAAAACGTCCCCATCGACGTCACGCTTTACAACATCCCTCTGTTCGCCAGTCCCATCGATCTCGCCACCATCACCCGCCTCGCAGGCGACTTCCCCCGCATCGTCGGCATCAAGGACTCCTCCGGCGACGTCGCCTTCATGATGCGCATGATCGCCTCGATTCGGCCCATCCGCCCGGAATTCTCGTTCCTCACCGGCTGGGATGTCGTCCTGACGCCCATGATGATGACCGGCTGCGACGGCGGCACCAACGCCAGTTCCAACGTCGTCCCGGAGCTCACCCGAAAGCTCTACGATTTGAACCGCGCCGGCCGGCTCGACGAGGCCATGGTGCTGCAATACCGCATCCAGGAGCTCTTCGACCACATGCTGTTCCACTACGAGTTCCCCGACGGCTTCCGCCTCGGCGCCGAACTCCGCGGATTCCGCATGGGACACGGCCGCCAGCCTCTCACGGCCAAGCAGGAAGCCGCCAAGGAAGCGCTCGGATCGATTCTCCAGTGCATGCTCTCGTCAAACGACCTGGTCGCCCCGCCGCCGGGCGGCTGTGCGCCCAAGTCCATCGGCAAGGGCGACTTTGACACCATCGTCTTCGAGGTTTTGAACGAACTCGAACGCAAAGGGACGCTGTGGAAGACGCGGTAGTCTTCGTCGAAGTCGGCGGCTGGTCTCCGGCCATGGTGATCCTCGACGCCATGGAGAAGACCGCCGGCGTGCGCGTCCTCCAGGCGGAATTGAACGATCAGCCGGGCGTCTGCCTGAAACTACACGGCTCGCTCGGCGATGCTCAAGCCGCGGCCGGCGCAGCCGAACAGATCGCCCGGCGGATGCAGGTCGCCTGCATTGTCGACGTGATCGCGTCGCCCGCGCCGGGTTCCGAACCGGCCTTCAATCCGCCGCCCGATTTCAACCCTCTGTTCGAACAGGCGACCGTCCACGTGCCGCCGCCTCCACCCAAGCGAAAGGAAAAGGGAAAAACCGTGTCCATGAATTCAGACTTCGCCGTCGGCCTCATCGAAACCCAGGGCTTCACCGCCGTATTTGAAGCCATCGACACGGCCCTGAAAACCGCCGCCGTGGAAGTGCTCGCCCGCGAAAAACTGGGCGGCGGTTACATCACCGTCCTCATCAAAGGCGACGTCGCCGCCGTCTCGGCCGCCATCGACGCCGCCAAAATGAAGGTGGACGGCCTGGGTAAACTGATCGCCGCCCACGTCATCCCCAACCCGTCGCCCGGAGTCCTGTCGCTGCTGCCCAAGTAGCCACATTCCCCACTCGCGCGAACCGCGAACGAAGAGAGCGGGTTCCTGCCTGCACTCTCAATTGGGTGGGCCGGTCCGTGCCGTCGCGAGTCGGCTTTCAACCCGGATCCGCCGCTCACGGTTGTTGACACAACCCCACCACCTGGCATACTCTTTTTGTCAGCGCTGCACACGTGTGCAACACGGAGAATCTGCATTGAACGTCACCTCGTGGAACTGGCGTACGGCACGGCTTAACGGCCCGCTCCCGAATCTATCAGCAGAACCATCCGCCCCTGATGGGTTCGTTTGGTTCAGCGCGGCCGGCGCGGATAGGGGTGTCTGCTGATGGACGGCTCCGGCGCAGTCAAGTTCCCCGCCAAACCGGCCTCCATCAAGGACATCGCACGCCTCGCCAATGTCTCTCATTCGACCGTCTCACGTGCCTTGCACAACCATCCTCTGGTCAACCAGGAGACCGCCAAGCGCATCCGTCAGCTCGCCCAGCAGCACGGCTACCGGCCCAGCGCTGCCGCCCGCAGTCTGGTCACCCAACGCAGCTATACCATCGGCGTGGTCGTCACCAGCATCTCGGATCCCTTCGTCGCCGGCGTCGTCAGCGGCATCGAGGACGTCGCCAGCCGCCACGGTTTCTCTGTCTTCCTGGCCAACTCCAACGCCGATCCGGAACAGGAGATTCGCGTCGTCCAGTCCTTCGACGAGCGTCGCGTCGATGGCATTGTCGTCACCTCCTCCCGCGTCGGCGCACTCTACGTTCCGGTGCTTTCCCGCCGCCGGGTGCCCATCGTCCTGCTCAACAACCAGCACCCCAGCGAATTCGCCTACTCCGTGGTGATCGACGGCACTCAAGGCAGCATGGACGCCGCGAACCATTTGATTGAACTCGGCCACCGCCGCATCGCCTATCTCGGCGATCAGTTCGGCCGTCAATCCGATACCGAGCGCTTCTCCGGCTACCGCGAAGCGCTCAGCCGGGCCGGCCTGCGTTTCAGCCGCGAACTGGTCGTCCATGGAGACGGCAAGGCCGAGGGCGCGATCAACGCGATGTCGCATCTGCTCGCCCTCCCCCGCCGCCCCACCGCCGTGGTCTGCTACAACGACATGTCGGCCTTGGGCGCAATGCACCGGATCCGCGCCGCCGGCCTGCGCGTGCCGGACGACTTCTCGATCACCGGCTTCGACGACCTCCACATCAGCCAGTACCTCAACCCGCCTCTCACCACCATCCGCCAGCCGATGCGTGACATGGGCCGCATGGCCATGGAGACCCTGATCGCCATCCTGTCTGGCGACACATCGCAACAGAACATCATAGTGCCGGGATCGCTCATCGTGCGCGGCTCGACAGCCCCGCCAGTGGAGATTGCATGAACAAACTGCTCATCCCGCCGGAGAGATTCGCCAACCGCATCGACGATTTCGGCTACCAGTTCCTCTCCTTCGAGAACCGCAAACTCGCCGCCGGCGAGACGTTCCACGCAACCACGGGAACACGCGAGTTGGGCATCGTCATGCTCGGCGGCGTGTGCACCGTCAACTCGTCGGAAGGCACGTTCGCGCCGGTCGGAAAACGCCCCAACGTCTTCGCTGGTCTGCCCCATACCCTGTATCTGCCCATCGAAACCGATTTTGAAATCGTCGCCGAAGCCGGTTGCGACATCGCCTTCTGCTACTGCCGAGCCGAACAGCGCCACCCGGCCAGATTGGTGCCGCCGGAAGACGCCGTCGTCGAAATCCGCGGCGGCGGCAACGCCACGCGCCAGATCAACCACATGATCAGGCCCGGCTCCGGCGCTCACCGCCTGCTGATTTGTGAAGTCTATACGCCCGGCGGGAACTGGTCGAGCTATCCGCCGCATAAGCACGATGTGCACAACCCGCCCGCCGAAGTCGATCTGGAGGAAATCTACTACTATCGCGTCAACCGCCCCGAGGGCTACGCCATCCAGCGGGTCTACACAGCGGACCGCTCGCTGGATGAAACCCTCACGGTCCACGACGGGGAACTCGTCCTGATCCCGGAAGGCTACCACCCCGTCGTGGCCGCCCACGGCTATGACGTTTACTACCTCAACGCCCTGGCCGGATCGGCCCATTCGATGGCCGCTTCCGACGACCCCGACTATGCCTGGGTCCGCGCTGAATGGAAAGATCTGGATCCCCGTCTGCCGCTCGTGAAGTAGAGCATTGGAGGCAAGTTTAAGATGAACCCCACGAACCTCAGCCGGATGCGGCAAACCTCGCTGACCGGCTCGACCGACTACTGGAACGATTCCTGCTCGGCAAGCGAACTGTCCTACGCGATTGAAAATGGCGCGGTGGGCGCTACCTCCAACCCGACAATCGTGCTGGATGTCCTTCGGCGTGAACTCGCGGTCTGGCGCGAAGTGATCGCGCGCATCGCGGCGCAAAATCCCACCTGGAGCGAGACCGAAGTCTGCTGGAAGCTGATCGAGGAAATGGGAGTGAACGCCGCCGCGCTGCTGATGCCGGTTTTCGAGCGCGAGCAGGGCCGCAAGGGCCGTATCTCGATGCAGACCAACCCGGCGCTCTACCGCGACGCGGCCGGCATTCTAAAACACGCGGAACACTTCAACACACTGGCGCCCAATATCCAGGTGAAGATCCCGGTGACCAAAGCCGGCATCGTGGCGATCGAGGAGGCCACCTTCCGCGGCGTCAACGTCAACGCCACCGTCTGCTTCACCCTGCCGCAGGCGATCGCCGTGGCCGAGGCAGTCGAACGCGGCCTCAATCGCCGCACGGCGCAGGGCCTCTCCACGGCCGAAATGACGCCCGTGTGTACCATGATGATCGGCCGGTTGGACGACTGGCTGAAGATTGTCGCCAAGAAGGAAGACATCATCATCACGCCCGGCCACCTGGACTGGGCAGGCATCGCGGTGATGAAGAAGGCCTACCCCCTCTTCCGCCAACGCGGCTACCGCGCCCGCCTCCTGGTGGCCGCCTACCGCCACCACATGCATTGGTCGGCGCTGCTCGGCGGCGACATCATCCACACCATCCCTTACCAGTGGCAACTCCTTTACAACGGCTCCGACATCGAGGTGCGGCCGACCATGGACGAGCCCGTCGATCCTTTGGTCGTCGCCGAGATCTACCGCAAGTTCGCCGACTTCCGCCGCGCCTACGACGAAGGCGGACTCAGCGATGACGAGTTCGACACCTTCGGCCCCACCGTCCGCACCCTGCGCAATTTCATCGGCTCGTATCACGACTTGGTGGCGTGCGTGCGGGACGTCATGTTGCCCGACCCCGACAAGAAGTAACACCGCGGCGAGGAGTAAGCACCCCATGAGCGAGACCAAACGATTAACCACGGCACAAGCGATCATCACGTTTCTGAAGAACCAATACGTCGAACGTGACGGCCGCCAGCACGCCTTCTTTTCCGGCGTCCTCGGCATCTTCGGCCACGGCAATGTGGCCGGCATCGGCCAGGCGTTGCTCGAAAACCCAGATCTGCCTTACATCCTCGTCCGCAACGAGCAGGCCGCCGTCCACATGGCCGCCGGATACGCCAAGGCGAACAACCGCCTGAGGACCTTCGTCTGCACCTCCTCGATCGGCCCCGGCGCGACCAACATGATCACCGGCGCGGCCATGGCAACGATCAACCGCCTGCCCGTCCTGCTGCTGCCCGGCGACATCTTCGCCCGGCGCAACGTCGCGCCTGTCCTGCAACAACTCGAATCGCCGTCCTCCCAGGACATCGGCGTGAACGACTGCTTCAAGCCCGTCTCGCGCTACTGGGACCGCATCTACCGGCCCGAGCAGATCATCACCGCATTGCCCGAAGTCATGCGCGTGCTTACGTCGCCGTCGGACTGCGGCGCTGTCACTCTGGCTCTGCCCCAAGATGTTCAGGCCGAAGCCTACGACTTCCCCGAAGAACTCTTTCGGAAACGCGTCTGGCTGATCCGCCGCCCCGAGGCCGACTCCGTCTCGTCCGTCCGCGCCTCACTCGCCATCATGGAGAGTCAGAAACCGCTGATCATCGCGGGCGGCGGCGTCCTGTTCAGCGAAGCCTCCGAAGCGCTCGCCGCCTTCGCTTCCCAGACCGGCATCCCCGTCGCCGAGACCCAGGCGGGCAAGGGTTCCCTGCCCTACGACCACCCGCAATGCGTCGGCGCAATCGGCGCGACCGGCACGTTGGCGGCGAATCGTCTGGCCCGCGAGGCCGATCTCATCATCGGCATCGGCACGCGCTATTCGGATTTCACCTCCGCCTCAATGACCGCGTTCCAGAATCCGGACGTGCGCTTCGTCAACATCAACACCGCCGAGTTCGACGCCTACAAGGTGTCGGCTATTCCCGTAATTGCCGACGCGCGAGCGATGTTGAAGGAACTCATTCAGACAGTTCAGAGCTTCAAGGTGAGCGGCAGCTACGCGTCGCAAATCGCCAATCTGCGGCAGGAGTGGGAAACCGAGATGGTCCGGCTGTTCCATCTCGAAACGAAGCCCAAGCCCGCTCAAAGCGAAGTCATCGGCGCAATTTGGGAGGCATCCGGGCCGCGCGACGTTTTGCTTTCGGCCGCCGGCAGCCATCCCGGCGACCTGCACAAACTCTGGCCCACGCGCACGCCCGGCGGTTATCACATGGAGTACGGTTATTCGACCATGGGCTACGAGATCCCGGGAGCGATGGGCGCAAAGCTCGCCGATCCCAGCCGCGAGGTCTATGTCCTCCTCGGCGACGGCACCTACTTAATGGCGCCTTCGGAAATCGTTACCGCCGTTCAGGAACACATCAAGCTCATCATCGTGCTTGTCGACAACAAGGGCTTCGCCAGCATCGGCGGTCTCAGCCGGTCGCTTGGCATGGGCGGCTTCGGAACCAGCTATCGCGAACGTTCGAACGCCTCCGGCATGTTGGACGGCAAATTCCTCGAAGTCGACTTCGCGGCCAACGCCCGCAGCCTTGGCGCGCACGCCATCAAGGCCGGTTCTCTCGACGAGTTGAAGGCTGCGCTCATCGAGGCAAAGCAGATGGACCGCATCACGGTCATCGTCGTCGAGACGCAACCAGGCGCCGACGTGCCCGGTTACGAATCGTGGTGGGATGTCGCCGTGGCCGAAGTCTCGCAAATCGAGGAGGTGCGGCAGGCTCGCGCCAACTACGTCGAAGCCCGCAAGAAGGAGCGCTACCATCTCGGCGCCGTCAAGGAGGAGGAGTAACCCATGGCTGAACGGCTACTAAATTACATCAACGGCGGCTGGCAGGCCTCCGCGGCCAGTGAGGCGCTCAAGGTCCTGAATCCGGCATCGGCGACCGTGCTTGCCGAAGTGCCGCTGTCGCCCGCGGCCGAGGTCGACTGTGCCGTCGAAGCGGCTCTCACAGCATTCGCCGCATGGCGCCGCACACCCGCCGGCGAGCGCGTCCAGCCTCTGTTCAAGCTGAAGGCTCTTCTCGAAGTCAAC
>CAZLDN010000077.1:0-23861 GCA_964558355.1 uncultured Candidatus Solibacter sp. | reverse complement strand
CCCCGCCATGCCAGCTCATTTCCTCGTCAAAAACCCCTGATTTCGCCAACACCCCCGGCCCGACTGCCACTTCCGGCCAAATCCCCAAGGGGTCTGACCCCTTCGAAAGCTCCCTCCCGGCCCTCGCCGCCAACACGTTCACGGCGTTAGTGAAAGAATCGTCCCCCTCGAATCAATAACTTGCGCGTAATCGCCACACTCAGGCCAAATCCCCGTCCCCACTCTATTTCACGTTGGCCGGACCCCGGCAAGTAGGACAGGCCTCCTGGCCTGTCTCCGCTGAGGCGCTGGGTTTCTACCCAGCTCGGCAACGGAAAGGACCATCAATGCACACCATGAATCCGACCGACCCGACCCCCAGTGGGGCGAACCCGCTGGTCCGTGCGGGGTCCCCTGACCCCGCTGCCCGCGTGATCAACCCCGAACGCAGAGAGGGGGTCTCTTCACCGAACCCCTTCACCGGCCCAAAGACCCCCGAAGGCAAAGCCGCATCATCAAGAAACGCCGTCACCCACGGCCTTCGCGCCACCAAACTCGACAACGCCGTCGACCCCGCCCTCCGAGCCGAGTACGAAAAACTCCGCGGTGCCTACCTCGATGAATACCGCCCCACCGGCTCCATCGAATCCACTCTCGTCGACATGGTGATTTTCGCCGCCTGGCAACTCTACAAAATCCGCGAAATGGAGCTCTGGACCGACATCGACCTGGGCTCCCCAGGTTCGTTTGGTCGCAGCGAAAAACTCGCCCGCTACCGCGGCGCCCACGAACGTTTGCTCTTCCGTAGCCTCAATCAATTGAAGCAGATACAGCAGGAACGCGCCCTCCTCACCGCCGACAGAACCGCCGCCCTCCCCGCCCACATCCCACCCGGCGTCCGCCTAAAACCCCTCTTCAACCACCTCAAAACCCTCCACCGCCACCCCAAAACCCAGACCGCCTCGGCCTCCGCCCCCAAACCCGGACTCCGCAACCGCCGGGAGCGGAACCTGGGACAGCCTCACCCGTCCCACCCGCGTTTTCCCCGCGATCTCGGCCTGCAACCATGAGCCTGGATGTACGGGCCCGAACTCGGACGGGTAGTAGAAATAGCCGTGCATGTCCTTGGCGAAGACGACGACCGAATCGACATTCGCGTTCATCAGGTCCTGTTTACTCCGAACCGGTCACGCGATATTGTAGGTGCTGCAAGTTCACGATATCGGAGCCTGTTCAATGGACAACATCACCAGACGGAGTCTCGTGCTTTCCGCCCCGGCGCTGGCTGCATTTGGATCTGCGTCCGCGCTGCCCACGGTCCGGCTGGGCGACCAAACGATCTCCCGCCTGATCGTTGGCGGCAACCCGGTCAGCGCAAACTCGCACGTCTCTTCCGCCCTCAGCGGCGAGATGCGCGACTACTTCACATCGGCCAACACGAAGAAGTTGCTCGCCGTCTGCGAACGCGCCGGCATCAATACCTGGCAGTCCCGCGCCGACCGCCACATCATGCGGCTTCTGCACGAATACCGTCAGGAGGGCGGCCGCATTCAGTGGATCGCTCAGACGGCCTCCGAGTATGGCGACCTGAAGCGCAACCTCGGTGAAGCGTCCTCCCTTCGTCCCGCTGGTATCTATCATCACGGGTCGCAGACCGACAAATACTGGATGTCGGGCCGGATCGATGAAACGCGCGAGGCGCTGAAGGCCATTCGTCAGACTGGCGCTCAAGTCGGTTTGGGGACCCACATCCCCGAAGTCGTGGACTACGTGGAGTCCAAGGGCTGGGACTTCGATTTCTACATGACCTGCGTCTACAATCTCAGCCGCACGCCAGAAGAAGCGGCCAAGGTCGCCGGCCGGCCGGTGAAGGGCGAGTTCTTCCATGACCCGGACCGGGAGATGATGCTCAAACGCGTCAGCCGGACTACGAAGCCCTGCCTGATCTTCAAGGTGTACGCTGCCACGCGCCACTCTGCGACACCAGCCGCGCGCCTCGCTGCGTTGAAGCTCGCATTCCGTTACGCCAAGCCCACCGATGCCGTCGTCATCGGCATGTTCCCCAAGTATCAGGAACAGGTCGAGGAGAACTGCCGCCTGGTCCTCGAAGCCGCGAAAGACGAACGCGCGTGACCGGGCGCGAACGCATCCTGAGTCTTCTGAAGGGCGGCGCGCCCGACCATCTTGGCCTGATGCCCATCACCATGATGTTTGCAGCCGGCCGCATCGGGGCGCAGTATGGCCGCTACGCTCTCGACCACCGCGTGTTAGTTGAGGCGCAACTGCGCACCGCGGAGGAGTATGGCTTCGACCATGTGTCCGCGATCACGGAGACGCGCGAAGCACCCGACTGCGGCGCCCGTCTGCGGTTGTTCGACGACCAGCCGTATGCGCTCGACGAGGAGCAATCGCTGCTGGCCGATAAGACCGTCTTCGCGGGCCTTCAACTTCCAAACCCGCGCTCGGCCAGGCACATGGGCGATCGTCTGCTGGCCATCGAGCAACTCAAGCAACGCGCCGGGTCGCGGCTGATCGTCGAAGGTTGGGTCGAGGGACCGTGTGGCGCGGCTTCGGACCTGCGCGGCATCAATCGCCTGATGCTCGACTTCCACGACGACCCCGCCTTCGTCCGTGATCTCTTCGAGTTCGTCCTCCAACTCGCCATCGACTTCGGCAGGGCCCAGGTCGAGGCCGGCGCCGATCTCATCGGCATTGGCGACCCCGCGGCTTCGCTCGTCGGTCCGCGCCTCTACGACGAATTCGTTTGGCCCTACCAGAAGCGGCTCGTCGACGGTCTTCACTCCGCCGGCGCATTCGTTCGCCTGCATATCTGCGGCAACACGCGCCGTTGTCTGTCTCAGTTCGGCCGTCTCGGATGCGACATCGTCGACATCGACTCCATGGTCTCACTCTCCGGCGCGCGCGCCGCCATGGGGCCGGACCAGCTCCTCCTGGGCGGAATCGATCCTGTTCGCGTTCTTCAGGACGGCTCGCCCGAGGATGTCCGGCAAGCCGTTGAGGCCTGCCGCGGTCAGGCCGGACCGCGTTACATCGTGGGCGGCGGCTGCGAAATCCCAAGCCTGACGCCACATGCCAACATGCTCGCTCTCGCCGAATGCGCCAGGAGCCTGAGCTGACATCCTGGATTGCGTTCGACATCGGGATACGGCTCGATGCCATACGCCAGTCGCGCGCTTCTGGGTCGCGTACCCTCTGAAATTTGACGGCCATCGGGCTGGATGTCATGATGATAAAACAGGTTCGGTCTGGGCAGTCCGATCCTCCTTCCAACTGGATCCGTGATCTCCGAAAGGTTCAAATGATTCGCACGACTACCGTGGGTTCCTATCCCGTCCCGGAGTGGCTATCCGCGCTTCCCAGCGAACAGGCGCTCTCCGATGCGACGCGCATGGTGTTCGCACTCCAGCGGCAGCTTGGCATCGATCTTCCCGTCGACGGCGAGTTCTACCGCTTCGATGTGAATCACCCGGACACCAACGGCATGATCGACTACTTTGTAAGGCCGATGTCCGGCATGCGCACAGTGCTTGGCCGCAGCGATCACGAAGCGTTTGCCGCCCTCTCGCGGATGAAATTCCGCAGCAAGGCCGCGGCGGCCGTCGACGGTCCGCTCGGCGAGGGCGGGCTGAATCTGCTGGCCGACTGTCAGCGCGCCGCGGCGGTGGCCGGCGGGCCTTTCAAGTTCACCGTCACCAGCCCCTACATGCTGGCGCGCACGCTGCTGGACAAGCACTACAGGAATTTCAGCGCGCTCACGCTGGCCATCGCCGGTGTGCTCGCGGCGCAGGTGAAGGGCCTGCCGTGCCAGTGCCTGCAGGTGGACGAAGCGAACATCCCCGGCAACCCCGAAGACGGACCGCTGGCGGCCGAGTCGATCAACCTCCTGCTGGACGCATTCGAAGGCGAGAAGGCCGTGCATCTCTGCTTCGGCAACTATGGCGGACAGACGATTCAGAAGGGCGAGTGGAAGCAACTGCTGGGCTTCCTCAACAGCCTGCGCACGAATCACGTGGTGCTCGAACTCGCCCACCGTCCGGCGGAAGATCTTGAAGCGCTCAAGGAAGTGGACCCGCGCATCACGCTCGGGCTGGGTGTCATCGACGTGAAAGTGAACCATGTCGAGACGCCGTCGGAAGTCGCTACGCGCATCGAGCTAATCGAGAAAACCCTGGGCTCGGGCAGGCTCGGCTGGGTCCATCCCGACTGCGGTTTCTGGATGCTGAAACGCTCCGTGGCCGACCGCAAGATGGCGTCGCTGGTCAAGGGCCGCGACCTCTACGAGGGGCGTTGATGGAGCAACTGACCGATCACCCCTCGATCAACCATCCGAGCTACTTCCTCCAGAGTTCCTTCCTGCCGGGCGACGAGAAGCTGTTCTTCACGTCCTACCGTACGGGAGCGCCGCAACTGTTCGAGATCACGATCGCGGATCGCTCACTTCGACAGTTAACCAGCGGCGATCCGATCCACCCGTTCTCCGCGGCGTACGATGAAAAGCGCGACGAAATCGTCTTCACGCGCGGCGGCTCGCTGTGGTCCGTCTCGCCCGCGACACGGGCAGAGCGATTGATCGCCGCAATCCCGGGGGCGCAGTTCGGCGAGCCGTCGCTGAGCCCGGATGGCGAGTGGGCCGCCGCAGCGTTCAAGCGCGGTGAGGAGCAGGGGCTCGCCGTCGCGCGAATGGACGGAAGCGGCGCGCACATGATCCCGTTCCCGCGCACGATCATTCACCCGCAATTCCATCCCCTCGAACCCGAGTGGATCGAGTTCGCGGCGGACCCCGCTCCTCGCATGTACCGTGTGCGGCGCGACGGCTCCGGCCTCGAGTGCCTGTACCAGCACGGTAATGATGAGTTCGTGGTGCATGAGACTTTTCTGGGGGCGGCGGGCGACCTCGTGTTCACCATCTGGCCCCACAAACTCTGCGTGATGGACTGGACCACGCGCGCGATCCGGACGATCGCCGATCACAACTGCTGGCATATCGCGCCGAACCGCGCCGGTACGGAAGTTTTGTTTGACACGAATCATCCGGATCGCGGCATTCAGATCATCGATGTCGCGACCGGCGCCATCCGGGACGTGTGCCGGCCAGAAGCCTCGAACGGCGGCTCGCAGTGGAAGACGTCGCGCTACGCCATGCCGGAGGATTTCGAGGCCGCGCGCAGCGCCGCGCAGAAACACCTCAGTTGGATGGAGGCGGGCACGGACACGGTATACGGGCCGCAGTACACGCATCCGCATCCGAGCTGGTCGCGCGACGAACGGCGCATCGCCTTCGCCAGCGATCGCACCGGCCATCCACAGGTCTACATCGCGGACGTGCCCTGAGAGGGACCGCGCGCCGGGATTCCCTCGACAGCCCCCCGCGCTTTCCGCTCCTCCGTTCCAGGGTGCTATCATCTTCGGCATTATGCTGCGACGAACGTTGTTCGGGATGGCTCCCGCGGTGCTGCTGGCTGGGACGCGCCGCCCCTGGCGGGAAGTGGAACGGATGATCGAGCGCGGTGAGTTCAAGGACCGGCTCTCGGTGGACGATCTGCCGACTCCGGCACTGCTCGTGGATCTCGACGCTCTCGAAGCGAACATCGCGAAGATGGCAGCGCACTGCACGGCGAAGAACCGGGCGCTGCGTCCACATGGCAAGACGCACAAATGTCCGGAGATCGCGCGTCGGCTGATCGCGGCGGGCGCGGTGGGCGCGTGCGCGGCCAAGTTGAGCGAGGCCGAGGCATTCGCTCGCGGCGGCGTCGGCGGTCTGCTGGTCACCACCGCGGTCATTGGGCAGCACAAAATTGAACGCGCGGTCCAGTTGGCGCGCCTGAAGCCGGAAACGATATTCTGCGTGGACAACGCCCTGAATGTGGCAGACCTCGACGACGCGGCGCGGGAGGCGAAGTTGCGGCTGAATCTCGCCATCGATCTCTATGTCGGCAACCGCACCGGCATACCGGCGGGACAGCCGGCCGCGGCACTGGCACAATCGATTGCGCAGCGCAGGAACGTGCGCTTCGCCGGACTTCAGGCGTACGCAGGACACGCGTCACACAGGAACGGCTTCGAGGCGCGGCGCGACTTGTCGCGCGGTGTCATGCAGACCGCTGTCGAAACGAGGCGGCTGATCGAGGCGGGCGGCATTGCGTGCCCACTGCTCACCGGCGGATCGACGGGCACGTACAACATCGATTGCGACATCGACGGCATCAACGAACTGCAGCCCGGCAGCTTCATCTTCATGGACATCGACTACGCCCGGATCGGAGGACAGGACGGCCCGGTATACCGCGATTTCCGCCATTCGCTCACGGTCCTGACAACGGTGGTCAGTAAGCCCTCAGCCGCTGAGGCCGTTGTGGACGGGGGCCTCAAGGCCTTTTCAACTGACAAGCCGTTCATGCCCGAAGCTAAGGGGATCGACGGACTCGGCTTCTCGTGGGGCGGCGACGAACACGGCAAGCTCAATCTGGCGAAGGCGTCGAGAGCGCTGAATGTGGGTGACCGCGTCGAATTCGTTATTCCCCACTGCGATCCGACCGTGAACCTCTATGACCGCATGTACGGCGTGCGCGGCCGGCAGGTGGAAACTTCCTGGCTGATTGCGGCACGGGGCATGAGTCAGTAGCACTGGCAAGAGATCCGCCCTGCCGGCGGCATCGCTCCTTGGCCCCTCAATGCTTGGCCAGGGAGCACCGGTTGCCGCGCAATTGAGATATATTGCTAGTCACGTTGAAGGAGGTGCGCGGCATGCGTCGCCGGTTTTTTCTCGGGGCAGGCTCTGCCCTTACACTGACCCAATCTCCAGGCCGTGCGGCGGACCAGCAGCCCGCCCTGCTCGGTGGTGAACCTGTCCGCAAGAAACCCTGGCCATCCTGGCCGCAGACCGCGCCTCAGGACGAAACAAGTTGGCTCGAAGCCCTGCGCGCCTGTAAATGGTGGCGCAAGGAAGGCCACTTCGTGCGCGATTTCGAAAAGGCCTGGGCCACCCGGATGGGCGCCCGGCACTGTATCGCCACGGCCAACGGCACCGGCGCGCTCATGGCTTCCCTGCACGCTGTGGATGTCGGGCCGAAAGACGAGGTGATCGTCAGTCCCTACACCTTCATCGCAACGATTAACGCCATCCTCGCCCACTACGCCCTGCCGGTCTTCGCCGACACCGATCCGGATGCGGGCCTCATCGACGCCGGAAAGATCGAAGCGCTCATCACTCCGCGCACCCGCTGCATCCTCCCGGTTCACCTTGGCGGCAACGTCGCCGACATGGACCGTATCATGGAAATCTCGAAGAGGCGCGGCATTCCGGTCGTTGAAGACGCCTGCCAGGCGCACCTTTCGGAGTGGCGCGGCCGCAAAGTCTCCACCATCGGCCACCTCGGCTGCTTCAGCTTCCAGAAGTTCAAAAACCTCCCCGGCGGCGAAGCCGGCGCGGTCGTCACGGGCGACGAAACCCTCTACCGCCGCGCCTACGGATTCCACTCCCACTACCGCACGCCGGACGAAGGCCCGTCCGATCCCGCGGGCTGCAATGGCATCAATCTGCGCCTGGCCGAATTCCAGGCTTCCATCCTCCTGAACCAACTCACGCGTCTGGAAGCCCAGGCCAAACGGCGCGAGGAAAACGCCGCCACGCTAACTGCTCTTCTGAAGGACATCCCCGGCGTGAAGCCTGCCCGCATGTACGAGGGCTGCACGCGCAACGGATATCACCTCTACATGCTCCGCTACGACCCCGAAGCCTTCTCCGGCCTCACACGAACGAGTTTCCTCAAAGCGGCGCGGGCCGAGGGGATTCCCATCTCGGCCGGGTATGGTCCGTTGAACCGCGATTCTTTCCTCGAGAACACGCTGAACTCGCGTCCCTACCGCGCGGTCTACACCCAGAAAGAAATCGCCCATTGGCGCGAACGCAACCAGTGCCCGGCCAACGACCGTCTATGCCGCGATGGAATGTGGATCCCTCAGTCCGCCCTGTTAGCCGCCCGGCCCGACATGGAGGACATCGCCACCGCAATCCGCAAGATCCACAAGCACGCCGGCCTACTGAAGAGGGTGTGAGAAAGGGGTGATCCACCCGGTGTGGACTGGCGGAGAGGCAGTCATGGACGCCAAGCAGCAGTTGATCCGAAGCGGGTACAACGTTTTTCCCTCGCCTGGAAGCATGAAGAACTACAGAGCAGGGATTCTGGCGCAGGGCGATACGGAATTCACCGTGCAAGGGCTGCTGCCGGATCCGGCAGCCGTCCGGGAGGCGGCACACGGTCTATTGCTGCTCAGCCAGTGAAGAGGAAACTGCCGCAGCCGCAGGTTCGTCCTTAGGCGGTCTCTTCGACGGGAGCCAGCCATCGAAACAGAAGAAAGTGATGGCCGCAAAAAGAGCACCGGCAGGGACGAAGCAGCCAGTGGAAGGCGCCCTCAAAGACGTTTCGGACGCCCACATTTCTAAACTCGATGGATCTGCAATGGGGACAGCGGGGGGAGAACATCCCGACTTTGGCTCGTAACATGGCTCAGACGTCGACCTTCGCCGCACTGTGGGTGGCAGGGCCGGTCTGATTTCTGGTCGACGGCGTGGAGGAGTTTGCACCACGGCCGCTGCTCCAACCGCCAGCGGGGCGGCTGGCCTCCTTTGCCGCCCTTATTTCCTCGGGCGTTCTCAGGTCGGGCTCCGAGAGTCTGACCTGTTGTTTCGCGCGTGCAACCTGGCGCTTGTGCCGCTTTAGTAGTCTTTTGCTCATTTGTGTCCTTTTCCCGGCCGGCCGTGCGATCACTTAGTTGTCCGGCTGCTCCACATCCTCGCGGATCATGGCCTCGGTGGTGAGCATGAGAGCGAGGTTTCATTTCGCGGGACGTTAGAACCTGGGACAGCCTGACCCGTCCCACCCGCGTTTTCCCCGCGATCTCGGCCTGCAACCATTCCTCCACACCTATCATACGGCCGATTGAAGGACCGATACCGCAAGATTTCGTGGTCCGCGGTCGCGGGGCCGGGAATCCACCGGCGAAAGCCGGTTGCGGAGGCGACGGCGGGGCTGACACCACGCTTTGGCCAGTCCTCGTTGTCCATCAAGAACTTGCGGGGCATCATCACGAGATGGGCTACGACTTTCTTCGCTTGGATTCATCGGAAATCCCGGCTGGGACGACTGTCCCAGGTTCCCAGGTTCCTGACCAACCTCCCCTGCTTGAGCCGTACCCTCGATCAAATTGGCACTTACTTTCGATCAGATTAACGTTCAGACGGGCGCTAAACCGGGGGGGCTGGTGTATACTGACCTGGAGGTTTGAAGCCGACCCGGGAATCCGGCTTGAAAGGAAGAAAACAGATGAGATCCCTACTGAAGTTCGTACTCCTTGCGGCGGCGGTCATCCTGGCGCCCGCGGTGGCTCTTGCTCAGCCGTTCGACGTGGATGTTGTCAACGGCAAGGAGGCGGTGGCGAGGGAAGCTCTTGTGAAGTTCCGCCCGGGCGCATCCGGCTCGCTGTCGAGGCTCGGAGTGGCCGCGGATGCCGAAGTCGCGCAGTTGATCGGTGCGGCGGACAGCGCGCGCATCAAGTCCCGAACCATGAACATTGTCGCCCTGATGCAGTTGCTCCGCCGCGACCCGGATGTCGAGCTCGTCGAACCGAATTACATCGTCAAGACCAACGTGGATGCCAACGACACCTACTTCAACCTGCTCTGGGGCCTCAAGAACACCGCCCAGACCATAGGCGGACAAGTTGGAATTATCGGCGCGGATATTGAGGCGACAAAGGCCTGGGACATCTCGAAGGGGTCAAAAGCTTATGTGGTCGGCGTCGTGGACACCGGCGTGAACTACTCTCACGCGGATCTCGCGGGGAATATCTGGTCGGCGCCCCAGTCATTCACGGTGACGATTGGCGGCGCGCAGATCGCCTGCGCCGCGGGCACGCACGGGTTCAACGCCATCAACAAGACCTGCGATCCCAACGACGACAACGATCACGGGAGCCACGTATCCGGCACGATTGGCGCAGTCGGCGACAACGGGATCGGCGTGACCGGAGTCAACTGGACCACATCCATCATGGGGTTGAAGTTTCTCGGCAGAACCGGCAGTGGGACTACTTCCGACGCGATCAACGCCATCGAGTTCGCCATCCAGGTGAAGGCGCAAGGGCTGGCGATCGTCCGCGTGCTGAATAACAGTTGGGGCGGCGGCGGCTACTCGGAACTCCTGCGGGAGAAGATCCAGAACGCCAACGACGCAGATATCCTCTTTGTGGCCTCCGCCGGGAACGCGGGGACGAACAACGATCTCACGCCATCCTACCCGGCCAGCTACGATGTCGCGAACGTCATCTCAGTGGCCGCGACGGATAACCGCGACGCGCTGGCTTCGTTTTCCAACTACGGAGCTACTTCTGTTGACCTGGGGGCTCCGGGCGTTTATATCGCCTCGACAATCCGGTCCGGCTACGCCTATATGAGCGGCACTTCGATGTCGGCTCCGCACGTGTCCGGCGTCGCTGCGCTGGTCCTTTCAAAGTGCGCGCTGGACACGGCAGCCTTGAAGACGAACCTGCTCGGCAGCACGGAGGCTGTCACTGCCCTCCTGAATAAGACCCTGACCGGCGGCAGGCTGAACGCTTACAACGCCCTCAACTCCTGCGGCGGAACGCCGCCTCCCGCTCCGGATTTCACCATCTCCGCCTCCCCGGCCACGCTGAACGTAACCGCGGGCAACCCGGCTACCAGCACCGTGAGCGTTGCAGTCTCCAACTGGGATTCCAGCAGCAGCATCGTCTTTACGGCGTCGGGTCTGCCGGCTGGCGCGGGCGCCAGTTTCAGCCCACCGTCGCTGACCGCCAGCGGAACTTCCACGATGACGCTGACCACGTCCACCAGCACTCCCGCGGGTACCTACGCGATCACGATCACTGGAACTGCGGGCAGCCTGGTACGAACAACGACCGTATCCCTAATCGTCGCCGCGCCTGCTCCGTCCCCTTCGTTCAGCATCAGCGTTACGCCGCCTTCGAACACCACAGTCGCCAGAGGGGGCGCTGCGGATTACACGGTCACGGTGACGTCCATCAACGGGTTCGCTGGCTCAGTCAACCTGTCGGTGTCGAACCTGCCGTTGAAATCCACAGGTACGTTCAACCCAGTGACGATCACCGGCGGCAGCGGACCCAGCACGTTGACCATTCAGACCACCAGCAGGACTAAGGTTGGCACGAAGACATTCACCGTGACGGGCACATCGGGCTCCCTGGTGAAGACCGCCACGGCTTCCATCACTGTGATCTGAAGCCCTCTGGCTCATTCAGACTCTGGCGGGCCGCGGCCACCTCTTCAGGGACGCAGCCCGCCTTCCCGTTTTGACCAGGAGCCGAGGGGACGCCAAGAGGGCCAAGCGAACCGGTTGTCCCAGGCTCCCGGGCTTTCTATGCAGCTGCTACTCCGAAGCCCTCCGTACGGCCTCCCAATAGCCGTACCCGAACTCCTCGTCCGGCAGCAGCACATGGTCCTCAGTCCACTCGTTCGACGATGAGAGGAACACTACCTTCTTCTCCTGCGTCGAGACGAAGTGGCGCGCCGCACGGCAACCGCGTTCGAACTGATCGGGCGTGCGTCCGGTCAAACTCGAAGCCCGCCCCGCCCCGCGAGCCACTGTTTCGCCCTTTAGCCAAGCAGCAGCCCGAGCACGGCGGCGTAGGCCCCCGGCGAAGGCGAAGGGCGGGCGAAGGGGAGCGAAGGGCGAAGGTGAGGAACCTGGGACACTCTCGAAAGTCCTCCGTAACTTGTTGATTCTACATTCGAGCGATTTAAATTCCCGGCGCCGGGGGGCTGCGGCGGAGCGCGCCGTATCAGGCTTTCATCCCTTGCGGTGCGACCCCGTCTCATGACAACAGCCTGACCCGTCCCACCCGCGTTTTCCCCGCGATCTCGGCCTGCAACCATTCCTCCACACCCATCATGCGGCCCATTGAAGGACCGATACCGCAAGATTTCGTGGTCCGCGATCGCAGGGCCGGTACTCCACCGGCGATAGCCGGTTGCGGAGGCGACGGCGGGGCTGAAACCACTCGCTGGCCAGTCCTCGTTGTCCATCAAGAACTTGCGGGGAATCATCACGAGATGGGCTACGTCCTTCCTCGCTTGGATTCATCGGAAATCCCGGCTGGGACGGTTCCCGGTTCCTGTCAAGAAGGCGCCGGCAGTGATCAGTTGCGCACTTCAGGACTCCGCGGAAGAGGTCGACCTTTTTGCCGCCTCCCCGCGCGGAGTTGGAATTTCAGCCGCCGGGCAGCAGCCGGCGGCGCGATCCGGGCCGATCCTTGCGCTTAGCGGCCCCGTCCCAGGAAGCCGCTGCGGTCCTTTTCGGCTGCCTCGCCAGTCGGCGGCGGATAAGCCTTCGCCCCAGGCGGCGCGGGTCCCGCCGCGTTGAGCACGCGCAACGCAGCGAGGCGCACCGGCTCAGGCATCGTCGTCGCGCTCAACTGGGTGTACATCTCGAGCGCCCGGGGACGGTTGCTTGCCATCAGCCCCTCGGCGCAGATCAAGGAGGCCCGGGCCACAACCGGAAACACCGGAGGCTGGGTACTGCCCAACGCCGCCTGTAGGGCTCTGGAGGCCGGCAGGCCGCCGATCATGCCCACCGACGCCGCCGCTGCTCCTGCAACTTCGGCATCACTGTCGTTGATCAGCTTTGTGAGGGCGTCCAGCGCCTTGGCGTCCTTGCGCACGCCAATCGTGGTGATGACGCCCACCTGCAGCCGGCCCTTCAATTTCGGGAGCGCGGCGCGCAGCGCCTCGTCCACTGACGGATCGGGGTTCGGCTCCAGCCCGAAGCGGGCGTAACACGCCAGTTGCGGGTGGCTCAGCAGCGCCGCCATGGGCTGCACGGCTTCCTTGCCGCCCACGAACGCCAGTTTCTTGCAGGCGATGGCCTTCTGAAACACGGTCGAGTTCGGGTCCTTGACCAGCGCGAGGAGTTTGGGCGGATCCAATTTCCAGATCGGGAGGGCGTCGAATTCAGGGGGAACAGTCGGCGGAGGCACTCGCGCGGGCTTGGCTCCTGCCGGCGGTTGGCCTTGTCCAGCAATGGGTGCTGCCTGTGCGGCTGCCTGCGGCGGCTGTGTCTGTCCAGGTGCTTGCGGCATGTCAGTTGTCTCCAATTCCTTTCTTGTCCCCTACATGCTGGTGGAAAGCGCTTCCATCCGCCAGGGCTCGCGATAGGCCCGGCCGCGCATGCGATTGGCTTCCTCGTCGTTGAGGAACATCCGTTTGGCCGGATCCCACGTCAATTTGCGGTTCAGTTGAGCGCAGATCCAGGCCGCATGGGAGGCAACGTGCGTGTTAGCAGTGACCTCGGCATTGGCCCGGGGCAGGGTGCGCGAACGGATGCACTGGATGAACTCGCGGATGTGTTCCGCCGTGGGGTCGTACCGGGTCCCCTGTTTAGTGGGCAACAGAGACTTCAGGTTGGGAGACACTTCGATCCGTCCGCTGTCCCCAGTCTCTACCCAGCCTTCGGTTCCTTCGAACCGGTTGCTGCACGAACCAAGAAGGTCCCAACTGTGATTGCGCAGGACAAGCTTGATCCCATTGGCATACCGGCAGTTGATCGTGTACCGGCTGATCAGCCCGTCGCCCCGGAAGATGCCGCCCTCGGGCTCGTACTCGACCGGTTGGGTGTGCTCCATGTCGGCGGCCCATTGCGCCATGGCGACGGTGTGGGATGCCCACTCAAGCAAGCCGGCATGGAAATCCCAGAACTCGCCGCGGCCGCGGTCGGCGTAAGCGGAATTGAAAGGCCGCCATAGGCACGGTCCGAGCCACTTGTCCCAATCGAAGACCAGCGGTTCCGGCTCGGGAGCATCCGCCGCCCACCAACCATGGCCGCCCGCATCAACAGTCCCCAGCCCAATCGCCGTATCGGCGTGCACCGCCAGCAGACGGCCGAGTTTGCCGCTGCGCGCCAGGCCCACGGCAAACTCGAAGGCGTACTGATTTTTCCGCTGACAGCCGGACTGATAGACCACGCCATAGCGGCGGACGTTGTCGGCCAGGGCGTAGCTCTCATTGATCGACATCGCGCCTGGCTTCTCGATGTACATGTCCTTGCCCGACTGCGCCGCCCACATCGCCATGGGTCCATGCCAGCGGTCGCTGGTTGCGATGAGGAGAGCGTTGATGTCCTTGCGCGCAAGGAGCTCCGCGGGGTCCTTGTACATCACGCAATCGTTGTTCTTGTAATGTCGATCGACGGTGCTCTTGACCATCTCGCGAGAGCTCTCGCGGATGTCGGCGATGGCCGCGAACTTGACCCGCGAATCGCCCAGCATCTGCCTGAGATCGGCCATGCCGCGGCCGCGGATCCCGATGCCGCCAAAGACCAGTTGATCGACCGGCGAGTAGTTGCCGACGACCACGGGTCCTGTTTGGCCTGGGCCGGGCGAAGCCGGGCCGCCAGAACCCGGACCCTGCACCGGGGCCTGGCCTCCCGGCGCCGGGGCCTGGCCCAATAGGGGCCCGGCGGCCGCGGCCGCTGCGCCGGCCTGGGCCACGGCTCTTCCGAATCTTCTCCGTGTAACGGGCTGTTTTTCTTCCGCCATGATTCTCTCCGTATCAGATAACAGGTTGCTCAACTCTTGAAATCGAACTCTATCACTACGGCGAGCCGTACTCAAGGACAATCCTCAGGAAAACTTGACGGAAGCCGTCTGGAATCGCTTCGCCGGCGGATTCGGTTTGATGCTGAAAAACATACAGAACCCGCTGCGCCCCTCGGGGTCAACAACCTTTTCGGCGGCAACGTCGCGGGCCCCGGGGAAGTCAGATTTCCGGCCGCCAACAACCTCCGCTCACACGGCGCTGGCGTTCCAGCATTGCGCCGCCGTTAGTGCGGGCCCGCCGCCCCCTGAACAGGGGCGGCGGGCCGGAAGGGCGTCAGCCCGCGAACACCTAGAACGCGTACCGAATCGACACGATGGCGCGGCGGCTCTGGTACTGCGTGCCCTGGATGGTGCCGAACGCGGCGTTGGTGTTGGCGCCGGTGTTGTAGTTCCGGGTGATGGTCATGTTGGGGTTGGACGGGTTGAAGTGGTTGAGGGCGTTGGTCGCCTCAACCTTGAACTCCATCCGGTGCGTTTCGTGGAACCTGATCGTCTTCTGCAAGGCCAGGTTGAACATCTGCATGCCAGGCCCGTAGGTGAGATTCCGAGGCGCGTTGCCGATCATGCCGCGGGAGAAGGTTGCGAAGTCCTTTGGCAGTTGGAAGTTGTTCGGATCGATCGGGTACCACAGTTTTGGATCGGACGTGGAGCCGACATCTGATGGCTTGGCGCCGTCCTTGAGCCAAAAGCCTCCCGCTGCAGTGTTCGACATCTGGCATCGGAACAGGACGCTGCCCGTGGGGGTGCCGTTGGGATAGCCCACCGGGTTGGAATTGAAGCCGCAAGACGGGCCCATCGCCGCGCCGGAGTAGATCTGCGCGGTGCCCATGAAGCGCCAGCCGCCAGTGATCTGCTTGAGGAGTCTGCTGTCCCCCATGTAGCTTGGGATTTCATAGCCGAAATTGGCATTGACGGCATGCGGGCGGTTGCCGGTCTCGTACCGGGTCAATGCATCGTCCGTGAACTGCTGGCGTTCGTAGATCAAGGTCTTCGACCAGGTGTAGTTGGCGCTCCAGGTGATGTTCTTGCCGGCGCGGCGGTTCACCTGGACCTGAAGCGAATTGTAGTTGGACTGGCGGTCGTTGGTGAACATGGGGATCATACCCATACCCTTGAATCCCGTCATCGACCGGATGAGGTTGGTGGAATAGAGGCCGGTGCTGGTCGGATCCCTGTAGAGCGGGTTGGTGCCGCCCTGAGGCGTCCACGTGGTGAAGGGCTTCACGGCGTTGAGGTCTTCGACAGCCCCGTTGAAGCCCCACTTGTAGGTGTTTCCAACATAGGCGACATCGAGGATCATGCCCCAGCCGATGTCACGCTGCACGCCGAAGCTCCAGTTGTAAGTGGAAGGAGCCTTATGCTCCTCCGACCCGCCCTGGATGTCCTGGGGAGACAGAATGGCCTGGGAGGTCGCAAGACCGGTGAAGTTGGTGTTCAGCACGATGGGCGCGAGGAAGGTTGGAGGCGCCGCAAGCGGACCCCTGCCGACGCCGAGAGCGCCGATGTAATCGACGGTTGCGGCGCGGTCGTAGAAGATGCCGAAGCCGCCGCGGATGGCCATCTTGCCGTTCCCGGTGACGTCGTAGGCGAAGCCGAGGCGGGGTCCCAAAGTAATCGGCGGCGTCTTCCAGAAGTGGCCGATGTACTCTTTGACGCCGCTGAAGGGCAGGCCGGTGTAGCTCGCCGGGTCGAACGCGCCCTGCATGACGTAGGGATAGACCCTGCCGGTGACCGGGTTGATCGAGCGCTTCACGCCGTCGATCATCGTCGGGTAGAGGGGCTGTCCAGCCTTATTCTTGTCGAACGAGGCGGCGTTGAACAGGCCCATTTTCTGGTTGTCTGTGTAGAGATCTCCCATGAGCTGGAAGCGCATGCCGACATCGATCGTGAGGCGGGGCATCACTCTCCAACTGTCCTGGACATACCAGTCCCACTGGGTGTAGCGCGCATGGTTGACCTGCTTGACGCTGTCTTCGCCATAGCCGAAGAAGCCGCCGGTGACCAGGTTGGAGTAGGGGTAGCCCGTATCCACGGCGCTGGCCCTATCCGAGCCGAAGAAGTAAGAGCCGGCGATGTTCCACCTGGAGTAGACGCTGACGTTACGAGCCATCCTCTCGCGGTAGATGCCGAACTTGAGGTTGTGAGCGCCCTTCACCCAGGTGAGGTTCGAGCTGATCGTCTGCACCTGGTCGGTCCCGTCGAACGGCCAGCGGCTGTCAAAGCCGTAGCCGGGCGCGTTCGTGATGCCCTGGCCTGATGACTGCGCGGAGAAGCCGCCCGGCAAGCCGAAGCTGATCTGTGGCCGAAGGTTGAGGTAGTTCGAGGCCGGGAACAGGCGTGGCAGTTGCAACGTCTTGCCCTGTGCGTCCTTCAGCGGCAGGAGGCTGTTGTTGTAGAGTGATTCGTCCGTCGGAGTGTTCATCTGGTGGCCGCGCGTGATTCCGTACATGGACTCGAGAATCAGGTTTGGCCTGAACGCGTAAATCAGGCTGCCCACCGCTCCAGCAGACGGGATGCTGTATTCGTGAGGGAACTGACGCCAACCGTTGCCGAGGGCGCCGAGGATCTGCCCGTAGCCGGCGTTGGAGAAGTAATCCTGCAACAGGCGGACATAGGCCGAGGCTTTGGAACTGATGGGATAGTCGACGCGCAGAATGCGGTCGTGACGCGGTTGCTTGAAGGGGTTCACGAACTCGGAGTTGTACTGGCGCTGCCCGGTCGGGTCAGTCGCGTTGGGCAGAGGGAAAAGGTTCATCATGGCCACGCCGATTGGGTCAAGCCGTGCGGCCGGGATCCTATTGCCGGCGAACGGCGCGCCGGTCTGCGGATCGGTGATGGGGATTAGCACGCCGGTGGTTGTAACGGTCTGTGAATAATCGCCCGCACGCTCGAGGGCGGTCGGCATGGTAAAGCGGTTCGGGCTTGTCACGTTCTTATTGTTGAGGTAGTCGTAGGAGAAGAACCAGAACAGCTTATTGTGGTCTTTGTTGAAGCTCGTGCCAGGGATGATGAACGGTCCGCCCAAGGTGGCGCCCATATTGTGGTACTTGTAGCGCGGCCGTGCAACGCCGAGTTTGTTGTTGAAGAACTCGTTGGCGTTGAACGCCTCATTGCGCAGGAAGTAGTAGGCGCTGCCGTGCCACTCGTTGGTGCCGCTCTTGACCATGATGTTCATCTGGCCGCCGGAGCGGGCGCCATACTCGGCATTGAAGTTTGCGACCAGTACCTTGACTTCGGAAATCGCGTCCACGCTGGGCGCGATGTAGCCGAAGTCGCGGTTGCCGGAATCCTGGGATGCGGCGCCGTCGAGGACCAGCAGTTTCTGGCCCGACTGACCGCCCATCAGGACCGGACTGCCTGTGCCCCACCCGCGGCTGTCGTTCTGGTTGACATCCTGAACGCCAGGCAGCGTGCTCATCAGCATCATGAAGTTGCGGCCCTTGGTGACCGTGTCCTCAATCTGCGTGGTGGTGATGGCCGTGCCGCGGTCGGAACTGTCCGTGTTCACGCGGACGGCCGACGCGGTGACCTCAACCGAGGTGCTCACGTCGCCGACTTGCAGGACGATTTCAGCCAGCGCGACCCTTTCCACCGCGCCGACGGTGATCGCTTTCTGCTCGTACGTCTTGAAACCGGTCTGCGCGACCTTGAGCGTGTATGTGCCGGGAGTCACGTTGGTGAACGTGAAATTTCCGCTCGAGTCGGTGGTGAACTCGCGCACCTGTTTCGTCAGGTCGTTGGTGATCTGTACTTTGGCGCCGACGATGACCGCGCCGGCTGGATCCGCCAGGCGGCCGGTAATCTGGCCGGACATCATTTGCGCGTTGGCTGCTGGCAGGAATGCCAGGAACATGCATGCGAGAACAGCGAGTACTTGGATGTTTCTCATGTTTTCCTTCCGCCGATATATAAGTTCAACGAATCCCTTGGGCTAATCCAACCGGGGGTAGTAGAACCCACCAAGATGAACCCTGGGTGTGACAGTATCACAAACCCGGACTGCATTCAAGAGGTAATCTCATTCGATAGTTTTTGGCTGTATTTGGCGGGTTTGAGCCGGTCCGAATCAACCTCCAGGGGGCCGGGGAGGGGGGCTTGCCGGCGTTGCGGTTGGACGGGCATTGCAGGCGCTCTGGACTGGACGCGCTCTGGCGTCCGCGGCCGGCCGCGACTTCTATTTGCAGTTCTGGGCCGCGGGCTAGACCAGTTTCAGACTAAACGTAGACTGACGATTCGAGTAGGGCGGGTCCCCTGACCCGCGCGCGACCCCCTGGTCGCGCCAAATGCCCGGCCAGGGGGCCGGGCAGCGGACGAGGGCGTCCGCCCTACTTCGGTACACGAAAACTGTGAAACTGGTCTAATGGACGTTACGCTGCGGGGGAACCCAAGTTTGTTGTGGAGCGACCGCCACGCACTGTCGTCCCGGTTCTCCGTCTGACTCCGGGCGGGAGACCCTGGGCAGTAATCAGTATAGTTTTTCGGATAGGCCATTTGGTTGTGGCATCGGCGGGCGATCCCGCTCCGTTGAGAGTCGCGCCTTACCCGCGTCAGGCGCGGTCCTGAAAAAGACACACCAATCGCTTCAGGCTCCCAGCGATTTGACTATTGTCAGCGGCGGGGCAGTGGGCCGTCCGCAGCCGAACGCGCTGCCCTTCGGTTTACAGCTTCTTAAGCAGGATGTTGCGGTACTCCACCTTCATGGGCGGACCGACGTGGAGTTGCAGCCCCAGGAGGCCCTCCATGGCCCTGCCTTTCGCGTCCTCGTCGATGCACATGCTCATCACGCGTCCGTTGATGACTTGGGTGATGACAACGCCGCGGGCGATGATGTGGATCTGATTCCAGTCGGCGATCTTGATGACTGACTTGAGGGAATCGGCATCGCCGGGGCTCCCGACAAGTTTCGGAACGCCGCCTTCCGCCATGCGGACGAACTGGCCGCGCGGCGCCACGAAGCCGCGCCCGCGCTCTTCGTACAACATGCCGGTGTAATTGTTCCGCCCGTCGATGTCGGCCTGGTAGCCCTTCAGGACATATTTGCCGACATCGGGAAGCGCCGTGCTGCGGTACTGCACGCCGCTGTTGGCGGTTTCGGTGAGCCTGAATTCGGCCTTAAATTCGAAGTCGGCCGTGGCGCCACCGCGCCAGATGATAAAAGTATTCAGCTTCAACTGCTTCTCGGCTGTGGTTTCGCCGGTCAGGACGCCTTCTTCCACGCGCCAGAAGCCGGGCTCGCCCTCCCAGTTTTCGAGGGTCTTGCCGTCGAAGATGGGAACGAAACCTGCATTGTCGTCGGGCACGGCAGCGCGCGGGCCGCGTCCGGGCGGGCGCGGTTTGGCGGCGCCGGCGGGGGGGGGCTGCCAAGCCGACGCGGGGCTGAGGAGGGCCGCGCCGAGCGCGGCCACGAGGAAAGTGCGAATCATTTTAGTCGTCATGGTGTCTCCGTTTACTCCGGCGTTTACCTGGGCCGGCCCAGCGATGTCTCCGTAACTAGGTAGTTCTCAAATTTCAATTCGTTCCTGAAACAGCCGCCATCCCGCCCGCAAGCCGTCGCCAGGCTGCGCACCGGCATCAGAAACTCCTCGCCCGAAATCTTCACAAACCCATACTCCACCACGCTCTCCGCGCTCGCCGCGAAGCAGTGCGCCGCGAGCGATGCCGCCCGCTGCTCCACCTTCAAAACCCGGCTCGATACCCGGTCCACCCACAACTTACCCCCATACGCGGCCATACACTCCCGCCCGTCCGGCGACACAATCCTCCAGTGCGTGTTCGCCTGAGTAACCGAAAAATCAAAGACAAGCGCCGTCCGCCCCGCCACCCTTTCGTCGCCCATTCGCTTGAACGCCGCAGCCGTGTTCGGTGAAAGCAGATCGAGAATCGTCGTGACGAACTCGCCCGTCGACCACGCCCCCGTCTTCTCGATCCCGCCCTCCACCGGTCGGCCATTCATCTTGACGTTTCCATACTGTTCCTCGCCGCCCGTATATGCCACCTCGGCCGTCACCGTGTCCACCGGAATCCACGGTCCGCCCGTCCCTTTCGACCTGACAGTCACCTGGTCCACCAGGAAATCCGGCAACCCATTGGTGAAGGTTGATGCCGCATGTCTAGCATTCTGAAGGACTTCTTCGTCTGCCTCTTTCATGCTGAGGTTCGTTTGGTCGCGACCTCCAGCCCCCGTCACCGCCTCCCCCACGCCCCCAAAATCGGCTTCCACCGGCACACCCGCCTTCGACCCATCCACCGGCTGAGCGCCCGCCGCCCGCTCCTCCTCCGACCCCGCCCCGAGCAGCACCACGACCACCGCCGTCTCCACGTCGTCCGGGTTCACCCTCACTTCAACCCGGTCGCCCGGCTTAATCAACGAATCCCGCACCACCTCGCCCTTCGGATTCTCAAACCGCGTCTTCGCCAGCAACCGGAACCGCAGCACCTTCCCCGCGCGCGTCTCCACCAGCATGTCCTTCTCGCCCAGTTTCCTCAGCCGCCCGTCCATCGACGGCATCTCCCCTGCCTTCATCTTGCCGCCCTGCTTCCCCTCCTCTTCAGTCTTCGGCTTCTTCTTCGGCCAGTTGATCTTCGGCAGGTTGATGCCGCCCGGCGCGCGGCCACCCGGATAAGTGGAAGGATACTGCTCAGGCGGGTACTGTCCCGGCGGGTACTGCCCTGGCGGATACTGCCCTGTCTGCGCGCACAGCATACAGCCTGCCACAGCCAGCGCAGCCACGATTGCGATTGCCCTCATTTGCCGCGTGACCAAACGATACCCTCCATCACCATCCAGCATAGACGCTGGCGGCGGCTCACATCATGAAATGAAGACGGGCCGTGGCGGCTCCCATGCGAAACCGCACATACTATAGAACAGACCTGTAGGAGGGATCCAAAGTATGCACATGAGCCATGACGAAGCTAAACTCATCGCCGGTTACACACTCGGCGACTACGAACGCGAGATGCAGACAACCCGCGCTGTCATCGCCGCCATCCCGGCCGGCCAGGAAAACTACTCGCCCGACGCCAAGTCGATGCCTGCCCTAAAACTCGCCTGGCACATCGCCTCGGCCGATTGGTGGTTTCTGTCCAGCGTGATCGCCGGCGAATTCAAGTCCGGCGAATCCAGCCTGCCCGATACCATCAAATCCGCTACTGATGTGATCGCCTGGTATGACGCCAACGTCCCTGGAGTCCTTGAAGAGGCCAAGGCCCTCAGCGGCGAGAACAAAGCCAAGGTTCTCGACTTCTTCGGCATGATGCAGCAGCCCGCCGTCGCCTTCATCTCGCTCATGCTGAAGCACTCCATCCACCATCGCGGCCAGCTCTCTGCATATCTGCGCCCCATGGGAGCCAAAGTCCCCGGCATCTACGGCCCCTCCGGCGATTCCCAGAGCTAGCCCGTGGGGCAGGCTTCAGCCCGCGGAGGGCGCATGCCCCCCGTCAACACTTCAATCCAGCGAGCCTAGGATGGACGACCAAATCAATCCCGCGGCCGGCCCGCCCGTCATCGGCGACGAGGCCCGCAAGCGGCGCGAACGTGAATTCCACAACCGCGACTTCGCCAGCACCGGCCGCAAGGCCGCCAACGCCGCCTATGGTGTGGCTGAAACCGCCAACCGGCTCTTCCTCGCCCAGGCGCTCGAACGCGCCCGCGGCGTCACAGTGCTCGAATACGGCTGCGGCCCCGGCACCTACTCTTTTCAATACGCCGATGTCGCCCAGCGCGTCGTCGGCATCGACATCTCCGATACCGCCGTCGAACAGGCCCGCGCCCGCGCTGTCGTTCGCGGAACCACCAACACCGAGTTCCACCGCATGGATTGCGAGGACCCTGACCTTCCGCCCGCCTCATTCGACCTCGTCTGCGGCCGCGCCATCCTCCACCACCTCGACCTCGACCGCTCCTTCTCCACCATCAAGCGCCTCCTCAAACCCGGCGGCAGCGCCCTCTTCCTTGAACCCCTCGGCCACAACCCCGCCATCAACCTCTTCCGCCGCCTCACGCCCTCCATGAGAACCGTCGACGAGCACCCGCTCCTTCGAGGCGACCTCACGACCGCCCGCCGCTACTTCGACCGCGTCGAAGTCGAACCCTTCGTCTTCCTCACCCTCTTCGTCGCCCCGCTGGCCACTTCCCCCGTCATCAAACACCTCGTCCACACGCTCGAATGGGCCGACCGCGGCCTGCTGAAACTGCCCGGCATCCGCTGGCAGGGCTGGACGTCCATCTGGTCGTTCCGCTAGGAAAGTCCTGAGAAAGTAGAATTCATCAATGACACGCTACGGCATGACCATCCGCCTCAAGCCCGAGTGCATCGGCGTCTACAGGTCCTACCACGCCGAAGTCTGGCCCGAGGTCCTCAACAAGATCACCGAGTGCGGTATTCGCAACTATTCGATCTTCCTCAAGGACTCGACCCTTTTCGGCTATTTCGAATACCACGGCTCCGAGTTCGCCGCCGACATGGCCCGAATGGCTGCCGACCCAAAGACCCAGGAGTGGTGGGCCATCATGGAGCCGCTGCAGCAACCCATCGAGACCCGGGCCCAAGGCGAATGGTGGGCCAACATGGAAGAGGTTTTCCACCTCGCCTAGTATTACTACGTTAAGTACTACGGCCTAGCCCCAGAACATTCGAAATGGCTCTTGCCAGACTATCGAAATCGATGCGCTGAACTCCCAGCCGCTCGGGTTCAACTCAGACCCGCATGGCTTCCGTGCATCCGATGTACATCCGCGGCTTGCTGCCCGGCGGCTCCATGATGACTTGCACTTGTTCGATGTGACGGTCGCCGCAGGCATCGCACTCAACTTCGTCCAGATCCTTACCCTTAATGAGAACTCCGCCGCTCGCCAGTGCGCCGACCGAAGACAGTCCAAGCAACCGGAGTTCCTCTCCCCGGAACGTGGCATCCTCCAGGTCGGCGCGTGCCCAAAACTCATTCACAGTCAGTTCTCCGTCGCAATCCCCCAGCGACGCAGGTACTCCTTGATTATGAGGTGCTCAGGCTCGTCCCTCAGGCTACAGCTGTCAGGGTGTGTGATTTTGAACGTCACCGTATTGGGTCCGTCGTTTGTCTCGAACGTGACCTGCATCATGGCCTGAGTGGTGTTCATGGTCACGCCCCCAGCGTGCTCGTGGTTTAGGTAGCTCGCAACTATACACCGCGCATTCAGTAAGTGCGCATAGACGACGCAGGATCTGGTTCGCGGC
>CAZLDN010000076.1:0-23920 GCA_964558355.1 uncultured Candidatus Solibacter sp. | reverse complement strand
CATCGAGCCATTCGCCGGCGAGGCGCGCATCGAGCGCGGCTTTGTCGAACGAGGCCTTGCGGGCGTCGAAACGCGATTCGAGATTCTGTTTGACGGCGTTGAGGAGTTTGCCGACGGCGGCGCGCTCGTCGGGCGGGAGTTTGCCCATGTCCTTGCCGATGGAGGCGAGGGCGCCTTTGCGGCCGAGGAATTCGACGCGGGCTGATTCAAGCGAATCTGGCGAGGCGGCCGCGTCGATGAGGGCGGCCGCACGGGATTCGAGTTCGGACAGAGTGGACTCGATCATGGCGGGTGAAACTACCAGTGTAATTCACTGCGTTCGGGAGGCGCGTTCGAGAGCGGTGGGAACGAAGGCGCTGTGCCGCTTCAGCCTTGACCGTAGGAGGCGTTCTTGCCGTGCTTGCGCGAATGGTGTTTGTCGAGCTGCGGCTTGGGCAACGGCGCGGCTTGCGGATTGATCGCCAGGGTCTCCAGGGCGATGCGCGCAAGCTCTTCGAGCACGACGGCGTGATAGGCGGCCTGCGCCGCGGTCTTGCCCCAGGTGAAGGGCGCGTGGCCGGCGACCAGGACGCCGGGGACTGCGACGGGGTCGAGATCGGCGAACGCATGAACGATGGCGTGGCCCGTCGAGAGTTCGTAGGCGGTTTCGATCTGAGCGGCCGTGAGATGTTCAGTGACCGGGACAGGGCCGTGGAAGTAGTCGGCGTGCGTCGTCCCAAGGCAGGGTATTGCACAGCAGGCCTGTGCCCAGGCGGTGGCGGTCCGCGAATGGGTATGAACGATTCCGCCGATCGACGGGAAGGCTTTGTAGAGGACGAGGTGCGTGTCGAGGTCCGATGAAGGCTTCATCGCGCCATCGACCTTGCGTCCGTCGAGATCGACCAGGACGATGTCGGCAACCGTCATGTTGTCATAAGGGACGCCCGACGGCTTGATGGCGATGAGGCCCTGTTCGCGGTCGATGCCCGAGGCGTTGCCCCAGGTGTAGAGGACGAGTCCGCGGCGGACCAGTTCGAGATTGGCGTCGAGGACCTGTTGGCGAAGTTGTCCCAGTTTCATGCTTGCGAACGCGCTTCGGCGGCGATGTTGCGCAACTCGGGGAGAACGCCGCCGGCGGCGATAGCATCCGCGCCCTTCTCGCCGAAGCCGAAGTAGAGCTTCCTATATAAAGAGTACAACCGCTCGTAAACGGCGGCCTGTCCGGGGTCGGGTTCGACGGCACGGTAACTGGGGCAGAGCGCGGCCTGGGCGTCTTCGACGGTCTTGAAAGTACTCGCGGCGAGGAAGGCGAAGATGGCCGAGCCAAGCGATGTCACGTCGGACTGCGGCACGAGAACCGGCTTGTTCAACACGTTGGCATAGACACGGTTCAACACGTCGTTCTTTTGCGGGATGCCGCCGCCGTTGATGACCTGGCGGATGGGGACGCCGCCGGATTCCATGCGTTCGAGGATGACGCGGGTGTGGAAGGCGGTGCCTTCGATGGCGGCGAAGAGTTCGTCCTGCGCGGTGTGGGTGAGTTTCCAGCCGAATGTCACGCCGCCGAGTTCCGGGTTCACCAACACGGTGCGGTCGCCGTTGTCCCAAGTGAGACGCAACAGGCCGGTCTGGCCGGCGCGGAACTGATCGAGCCCTTGCGAAAGGGCGGCAACGGTGGTTCCCGCGCGGCGGGCGATGGCGTCGAAGATGTCGCCGGTGGCGGAGAGGCCGGCTTCGACGCCGGTCATTGAAGGATGAATCGAACCGGGTACAACACCGCACACGCCTTGGATCAACGACACGCCCGGCATGATCGCCATGATGCAGGTGGATGTGCCGACGACGTTGACGACATCGCCCTCCTTGCAGCCTGCGCCGATGGCGTCCCAATGGGCGTCGAACGCGCCGACGGGGATCGGGATGCCTTCGTTGAGGCCGAGTTTGGCGGCCCATTCGGCGGACAGGCGGCCGGCGATCGTTTCGGATGTCTGATAGCGGCCCTGGAGTTTGGCGCGAACTCCGGCGAGCAGCGGATCGACGGCAACAAGGAATTCCTCGGGAGGGAAGCCGCCGAGCGACTCGTTCCACATCCACTTGTGGCCCATGGCGCAGATCGAGCGAGGAGCGACGGCGGCGTCGGTGATGCCGCACAGCGTGGCCGCGGCCATGTCGCAGTGTTCGAGCGCGGTGACCATGCGGGCGCGCTTATCAGGGTTGTTCCGCAGCCAGTGCAGCAGTTTTGAGAAACCCCATTCCGACGAGTAGACGCCGCCGCACCACTGGATCGCATCAAGACCCGTGGCATGGGCCATGGCCGTGATCTCGGCCGCCTCGCGCCAGGCGCGGTGATCGCACCAGAGATAGTAATCGTCGAGTGGTTGAAGATTCTCGTCGACGGGCACGACGCTCGATCCGGTCGTGTCGATGGCGATCGCCTCGATAGCTGACCCGGCGACGCCGGCGGCGGCCAGGGCCTTGCCCATCGCATCGACGAGCGCCGTCATGTGATCGGCGTGCGATTGCGTGGCGTGGTCGGGATCCTCGCGCTTGCGGTGCAGCGGGTATTCGCCTACGCCCGAGCCGATACGGCCGCGCTCGCTATCGACGATGGAAACACGGACGCTCAGCGTCCCGTAGTCAACTCCGGCAACGATGGCCATCGAATTCTCCTCACTTCAGGAAAAGGGCGCGTGGCCCGCCGCGGGAAGCGCGCCACACGCCCGGGTTAAAGATCAGCAGTGCCAGTATACGTCCCAACCGAGGTAGGTTGTGGCGGCCTCGTAAACGGCAGCGGCGGCGGCGCCCGAAAGATTCGCCGCGACATGGTGTTCGAAACCGTTGCGGCAGATGTAGCGCAGCAGCGTTTGCATGTTCGAGATGCGGACGACGCCCGCGCCGCCGAATGTCGTCAGCGGGTCGCTGGTGAACTCGCCGGTGCCGGCGTAGCCGCGGATCTTGCCCGTGAAGTCGTCGGTCGAAAACCGCGCGAAACTCATCGGGCCTGCCTTGACGCGACCGACACAGGTGCCGAACGTATTGAGCTTGCCCACGGTTCCGGCGATGATCTCCTGGTAGTCCATGCGGACGTCCTCGAAGAAATGTTTCGGCAGGTTCGAGCAGTGGAAGCAGACGGCCTTGTCCGGATCGTCGCCATAGTTGTTGTTCCAGTCGAGCAGAGCCGATGGAGTGCCCGATGCCAGGCGTAGCGCGTGCATGGCGATGACTCCGCAGACATCGACTTCGCAAGCGCTCGACATCAGTTGATTCGACATCTGGCTCATCACCGTGCAGGGGACGACGCCGAAATACTCTTCCATCGAAGTCCAGCACTGCACGGCCGAGATGTCGAGATCCATCTCCTTCATCCACGCCGAGACGACCGCGCCGAGTTTCGCCATCTTCAGCAGCGATGCGTCCGGCACGCCTTCGGTGGGGACATAGCCCTTGATGGAAGCCAGCGCGGCAACGACTTCGGGCGCGCCGTCTTGCAGGCGTTCGATGCGTCCAAAGATCTCGGAAAGGTCGATCGGTTCGATGGCGATGCCCGCGCCTTCGAGCATTTTCTCGCTGTAGCGGACGGTGTTGAACGCCTGGGGACGCGCGCCGATGGCTCCGACGCGCAGATTGCGCAGTCCCTTGACGACGCGGCAGACGGCGGCGAACTGGCCGAGGTCGGCGGCAAACTCAGGCGAGCCAGGCGCTTCGGTGTGCAGCGTGGTGAGCGAGTACGGAATGCCGTACTGCTTCAGGTTGTTGCAGGCCGACATTTTGCCGCAAAAAGAATCGCGGCGGTCGGCGATGGTCATTTTGCCGGCCGAATCGGGCGTGGCCTGGATGAGGATGGGCACGTTCAGACCGGCCATGCGCAGCGTTTCGGCGATCGCTTTCTCTTCGCCGAAGTTGGGCAGGGTGAGGATAATGCCGCCGATGGAATCGCGGTTGGCTCGGAACAGTTCGGCGCATTTCTTGGCGTCGTCACGGGAGGTAACTGCGCCGTGTTGAGTATCACCGGGCGACGGGGCGATGACCTTGTGACCCGCCTTTTCGATGACCGCGATCATCTCCTCGCGGCCGCTGACGGCGAGGTGGTCCGGGAAGAAGCCGCGATTGCCAACGATCATCCCGAATGTCATTGAATTTCCGCTCATGATTGCACTCCCTTCGCTTGCTTGTCGTCCTTGGAGGGACGAAAGAAATAAACGTAGGCCAAGCCGCCGGCCAGCATCAAGAGGCCCCACCAGACGGCGGCGTGAAGCTCCGCCAGCACCACCGGACGCGCCGGCGGCGAGACAAACTCATGGATCCCCGCTCCAAGAATCAGGACGCCATAGATCGTCAGCAGGCAGCCGATGAAGAACCAGATCGAGATTTGTCCCTTTGCGCCGGTCATAAGTGACTCCTACCAGAAAACGACATTCAACGCGACAAAGACCGCCGCGACGATCCACGCCCAGAAGGCGGGTTTCGACACCAGAGGTATGCCGTGCCCGGATGGGATTTCGGTCTCGCCATAGACGAGACCCTTGAGTTCGGACAACGGTTTGGGCTTGGTCACATAGCTCACCGCGACGGTGACGATGACGCACACCATCCACGACCACAATGCGCGGTACATGTTTTCGGCCATGTCCTTCGCGCCGGGCGAGAGCGCAATGTAACGAATCGCCGAGGCGTCGGTTTTCACCCAGGCCCACATGGCAATGGATGCGCCGGTCCCGGTGAGCAGTCCCCAGAAGCCGCCCGCCGGCGTGGCGCGCTTCCACAACATGCCGAGGAGCACGGTGCCGAACAACGGGGCGATGAAGAAACTGAACAGGGCCTGAACGTAGTCCATGATCGACTGGAACTGCATCACCAGGTAGGCCGTTCCGATCGAGATGAGCACGCCCAGGATGGTGCACCACCGGCCCATTGAGACATAGTGCGCGTCGGTTGCATCCTTGCGCATAAAGGCGCGGTATATGTCGTAGGTCCACACCGTGGCGAAGGCGCTGACATTGCCCGCCATGCCCGACATGAATCCTGCGATCAGGGCCGTGACGCCCAAGCCGAGCAGGCCTGGGCCGCAATAACGCGCCAGCATCAGCGGCAGCACTTCGTTGTAGCTGTGCCCGCCCGTGGCGATGGCTTCCGCTTCGCCGGTCAACTTCATATCGAGCAAACCGAGGCCGAGTAGGCCGGGCAGAATGACGATGAACGGAACCAGCATCTTGAACCAGGCGCCGATGATGGGAGCCATCTTGGCGGCGCGCAGGTCCTTCGCCGCGAGCACGCGCTGGACGACAAGGAAGTCCGTCGTCCAGTAACCAAACGAAATCACCCAGCCCAGACCGAGGACGATGCCGGTCCAGTGGATGCCCATGGGGTTGCCCTCGAACGTGCCGAGCGTGCTCCACAGGCTGGTGAAATTCTGGCCCGCCCAATTGGCCGCGATGCGGGCCTGGAGGTTGGTCCAGCCACCGGCTTCGATGAGGCCGAGGATGGGGATCAACGCCGCGCCCAGCCAGATCAGGACAAACTGCAGCACCTCGTTGAAGATGGCCGACCGCAGACCGCCGAGGGCGACATAGACGGCCACGGTGATCGACGATACCCAGATGGAGAAGTTGATGTCCCAACCGAGGACGACCTTCATCACCAGCGCCATCGAGTACATGTTGATGCCGGACATCAGCACGGTCATGAAGGCGAAGGTGACGGCCGAAAGTCCGCGCGCACCCTCTCCATAGCGCAATTGAAGGTAGCCGGGGACGGAATGCGTCTTCGAGATGTAGTAGAACGGCATCATCACGATGCCCAGGAAGAGCATCGCGGGGATGGCGCCGATCCAATACCAGTGGGCGGCGAGGATGCCGTATTGATAGGAGGCCGCCGCCCATCCCATCAGTTCAAGCGATCCGAGGTTAGCGGACAGGAAGGCGAGGCCGGCGATCCAGGCCGTCATTTCCCTGCCAGCGAGAAAGAAATCGTCCCCCGTGGAGGACCGCACCTTCAGGTAGAAGCCGATGACGAGGACGGTAACGAAGTAGATCGCGATAATCGCGAGGTCGACGGCATTAAGGATGATCAGCCGTTCAGACGAGGCGGCCAGCAACAGGGCGAGAGGGTTCATGGTCTGACTCCGGGCGGCAAGGCGGATCCTGCCAGATCGTGGAGGCAGGGGTGGAATTCGCATGCCGGCGGGGCAACAGACGGAGGGCGATTGAGGAGCGCAGCCCGGCGGCCGAGTGGAGGGCGGGAGGCATCATGAAGAACCGTGCAAGCAATTTCAGGTGCGACTATATCTACAATCCTTCGACCCTGTCAAGACCACCGACAGTAAGTCTTGACAACAAAGACGATACCGGTTAAGGTTCATAAACGCTCCGGTTCCCAAGCGAGTGGTAGATCCATGTGTCCGCCGATGAGTTGTGGGCTCGAGTTCAATTCAAGTGGAGGGTCGATAATGCGGATGCAGTTGATGGCGGTTTTCGCTCTTTGTTTTGCCACGGGCTTGGCCCAAGCCGAAGATCAGTATAAGAACGGCCAGGAGCTTACTGGCACCTGGCGGATTCTCGCTACGATTCCCGCAGGGGTGCCCGTATGCCCGGGGCCCGATGCATGCACCTACCAGGCCATGGCCACGGCGATCAGTGATGGAACAGTCGTGCAGACGGCAGCCATTCCGAATACAACCGTCGGACACGGGGCATGGAAACGCGTCGGACATCGGACGTTCAAGATGGTGGCCCTCTACTTCCGGGTCGACGGCCAGGGCTTGCAGGTGGGGACGTCAGAGACTTCCATCGACGCTCAGGTCGATACGACCGGCCGCAATGTCACCGGGTTGTTTTCCGCCGTTTTGCGTAACATGCTCGGGGAAGAAACCTTGCAGTACAGCGGCACGGTGACCGGGCGGCGCATCGAAGTTCCATAACCGGTAGCTCCGGCTTTGCCGCCAAGGTGCGGATCAGACGCCGGGGGGCCGAAAAAGGGCCACCCGACCTTCCGGCACAACTCCCCGCAGCGAGGACCCGCTCTCAGGAAGCGGAACAGTGCTGGGCTGTGTCTGTAGACGTTCTGGTGCATGAGGTCCCGGAGCGGGATTCGAGTTGGACCCGCCACCAGGCGGGCCAGACGATGGCGAAGAAAGCCACGCCGCGGCGCCCCCAAGCATGAGGCCGCGAACGCCAGTCATTGACGCTCTGTACGCGTCATGAGGACCACGAGGCGCTCGCAGGCAGCTTTGCTGAAAACACAGGAGTTACGTAAGTGCCTCATGGAGAGAGAGCGGATTCCGAACCGCACTCTCGACCGAACGGGCAGCCAGGCATGACTTTCAACGGAGTGGCGGAGTCCGGCTATTGGAATCCGCCAGGAGGCCTTATGCGATCCGCGAAGTCCTGGGAGACGGCCCTAGTCCAGGCGGATGCTGTGCGCAGTGAGCGCCGTCCCGATCGCTTTCTGCGCCTGTGCCACCGCCCGGTTCAGCAGCAGCGTCGCCGTCACGGCTCTCCGCTTCGAGTCGATCAACTCGTTCTGCCGCATCAGCACCAGGAAGTTCGTCGACTCCCCGGTTTGGAACAGCCGGATTTCGCTCTCCAGTTTCTCTTGGGCCGCGCGTTCGCTCGCCCTTGCCGCCTGGATTCGTTGTCTTGCCGTGGCCAGTCCCTGCATCGAGTTCCGCACTTCCACTTCGATGGCCTGCTCGATCTGTCTCCTGGCGAGATTGAGCCGCCGCTCAACCAGACCCGCCTGCGCCAACGCCGCCTCGGCTGTCCGGTTCCGCGGATTCCATTCGATGAGAAGCCCCGCCTGCAGCGTGGGATAGTCTCCTGAAAACAGGTTGGACATCGACGACCCATACCCGCCCACCAGCGACGGCGGCAGCCCTCCACCGGACGATGAAGGCAACACCGGCAGACCCTGAATCCGCGACAACGTGTTCACCCGCTCCGTGATCGATCCGAAAATCGCGCCGATCGGGTTCGCCGTGGTCGTCTGCGCGCCAGCCAAACCGGCGACCGAGTAGGTTCCCGTCAAACTCACCGTGGGTTTGGTCCCATCGGAGGCCAGCGACTTCTGCACCCCCGCCTGCGCCTTCTGCAATTCCAGCGACCGCAGTTCCGGCCTCTTCGCCAGCGCGCTCGCCATCCCGGCGGCGACGTCGGTATCCGGCACGTCCATCGGCCGCGTCTCGACCGGCGCCACCCGCTTGTTCCAGATCTCGTCCCCGCGGCCTGGAGCGATGACGCTCTTCAGCGCATTCTCGGCCACCGTCACCATACCCACGGCAGTGACATACGTATCGATCCGGCGTTGGAACTCGGCCTCCGACGCCGCCAGTTCAACCGGCGCCAGCGTCCCCGCTTCGATCGCCCGCCTTGTCCGGTCCAGTTGCTCCTGGGCGAGTTTGACGCCCATTTCGGCCACCGTCGCGTCTTCGCGCGAAGCCGCCAGATCCCAGTACGCCGATTGCGCCACGGTGATCACTTCCACAACGCGTGTCTCGAAGTCCGCCCTCGATTGATCGACCGCCTTCGAACGGATTCGGATCTCGGCCCGTTCGCGGTCAATCCGCCGCCCGCGCCACAGCGGAGCCGATACATTCGCCGACAACCGGGTCGAGTAATACGGGTTCAGCGCCGTGAATGCGTTCGTGGTCGTCTGCCTGGAGTTGTCGAACGCCACGTTCAGAGAAACGCCGTTCCAGGGCGTCTTCTGTCTGACCCCCATGTTCCAGTTCACCGCCTTGTCCTTCAACTTGCCGTCCGGCGCAAATAGGGTATTCGTCGTCGGCGTCGTCATATCGCTCGCGGAGGGCTGCCACAATGTCACCGTGTCAAACGCGCCTTTCGCGCCTTTCAACGCTTGAACGGCCACGTCCATCTGCGTGCGCTCGACTTCAATCGAAAGATTGTTCTTGAGCGCCATCTCGAGCGCCGCGTCCAGCGTCAACCGGACCTCCTGATCGCCCACGCCAACGCGCGGAGCCTGGTCGATTCCCTGCTGTTGCGCCAGCGCACACACGCCCATCAGGAGTCCTGCAAGTATCCTGCTTGTCATGTTCATCCTCAACTACCGCACCAGGCCGGTGACCGCGCCCAGAGCCTTGCGCAGCGGACTGAAAACCCGATTCAACCCTCTGCCCACCTTCGCCCATCGCGGCGAATGCGCCAGATCGTCGAACATCGAATAGGCTACCGGCGTCACCAGGAGCGTCAACAGCAAGGCCATCGTCTGACCGCCGATGACGACAATCGCCACCGTCCGCCGCGTCCCCGCGCCCGCGCCTTGCCCAACCGCCAGCGGAATCATGCCCGCCACCAGCGCCGCCGTCGTCATCAGGATCGGGCGCAACCTGTCGTCGCAACCCTGATAGATCGCCTCCAACCGCTCCAACCCCGTCCGTCTCAACCCCTTGATGTGGTCGATCTGTAGGATCGAGTTCTTCTTCACAATCCCGAACAACACCAGAATGCCCAGCGATGTGTAGACGATCGAGAAGTTCTCCCCGGCCAGCAACAGGCTCAGCAGCGCGAACGGTATCGATAGTGGCAGAGCCAGCAGAATCGTCACCGGGTCGATGAAGCTCTCATAGTTCGCCGCCAGAATCATGTACATGAAGATGATCGACAACCCGAACGCAATCAGGTAATTCGTCACCGCCCGGCCTAACTCTTTCGATCTGCCCAGCGGTCCGTGCTTGTATTCCGGCGGCAAGTTCATCGCCTGCATCTCCTTTTCCGCAACTTCAAGCACCGTGCCCAGCGCCTGACCCTTCGATATGTTGCCTTGAACCAGAATCCGCCGCTGCCGGTTCCACCTGTCGATCGACACAGGGCCTTCCCCAATCTCCAACCGCGCCACACTCGATATCGGCGCGTTCCCGATCGTCGCCGACGGCAGATATAACCGTTCCAGCGCCAGCGGCGAATTGCGGAACTCCTGCTTCACCCGCAACATCACGTCATACCGGTCGTCGCCTTCCTTAAATGTCGTCACCTGGTCGTCGCCGCCCACCAGCACCCGCATCGCGTTGGCCACCTGCGCTACGTTGACGCCCAGATCCGCCGCCTTGTCTCGATTGATCCTCACCCGCACTTCCGGCTTGCCCGCCTCATAAGAGGACTCCATATCGAATACGCCCGGCGTCGTCTTCAACTTCGCCTTCAACCTCTGCGCATACACATCAAGCCGCGCCAGGTCCGGACCCTGGATCGAATACTGCATGTCGATATTGGCGCCTCCGCCCTGAATCATCGAGGGCATCTGCACCGACACGGTCAGGTCCGGGTACTTCGCCAGGATCTCTCGCGTCCGGTCCATCAATGCTCTCTGCGATTGCTTGCGCTCCTTCACGTCCACCAGCGTCACCAGTATCGAACCGCGGTCCACCTGTTTCCGCTGATCCGCGCCGATCAGCGTCAATGTGTCCCTAACCCCCGGCAGTGTCGCCAGGTCCTTCTCCACCTTCGCCATCACATCCTCGGTCCCCTCCAGCGACGACCCCACGGGCGCCCTCACCGCCACCTCGAACTCGCCCTGATCCTCCACCGGCAGAAAGTCCACCCCCATGTTCGTCATCATCGGATACGCCGATGCCACCACCAGCGCGCTGATCCCCACGATCGCCCACCGGTGCCCCATCGACCACTCCAGCATCCGCCGGTATGACCTCGACACGAAGCTGAAGAACGCTCCCTCCTTCGTCTCCCCGCCCTTGCGCGTGATCTTCAGAAACCTCGAACACAGCATCGGCGTCAGCGTGAAGCTCACCAGCAGGCTCACCATGATGGCGAACGCCGCCGTGTAGCCGAAACTCGACATGAACCTCCCCACGATGCCCGGCATCATGGCGATCGGCAGGAAGATGATCACCAGAGACAGCGTCGTCGACAGCACGGCCAGCGCGATCTCGTTCACGCCTTCCCGCGCCGCCGTCATCGCGTCCATCCCCTTCTCTTCCATGTGCCGGAAGATGTTCTCGAGCACCACGATCGCGTCGTCGATCACAATGCCCACCATCAGCGTCAACGCCAGCATCGTGATCTGGTTCAGCGTGAACCCCATCACGTTCAGCAGCGCGAACGTCGAAATGATCGACGTCGGAATCGCGATCGCGGCGATCACCGTCGACCGCCAGTTGCGGATGAAAAACAACACCACGATCCCGGCGAAAATCCCGCCCAATATCAGGTGCTCCTGCACCGCGTGGAACGCAGCTTCGATGAACCCGCTCTGATCCCGCGCATAGGAAACGCGGAAATCGGGCGGCAGCGCCTTCCTTAACTCCTCCACATGGCGCTTCACCGTCGCGATCACATTCAGCGTGTTCGTCCCCGCCTGTTTCCTCACCTGCAACACAACCGCCGGATTCCCGTTCAGCCGCGCCACGCTGCGCGGCTCCTCGAAGCTGTCCCTCACCTCGGCGATGTCGCCGATCCGCACCGGCGCCCCGTTCAAAGTCGCCACCGTGATGCGGCTGAAATCCACCGGCCGCTCCACGCGCCCCATCGTCCTCAAGGACAATTCGCGGTGGCCCTGCTCGATCCGCCCGCCCGGTATCTCGATGTTCTGCGCCGCCAGCCCGGCGCGCACCTGCTCGATGTTCAGGTTGTAGCTGTAAAGCTTCTCCGGATCCAGCACCACCTGAATCTGCCGCTTCCGGTCGCCCACGAACCGCACCTGCCCGACGCCGCTCAACGACTCGATGTTCTTCTTTAACTGGTCGTCCACCAGCTTGGTCGTCTCCCTCAGATCGCGGTTGCTCGATACCACCACGTTCAATACCGGCGCCGCGTCGGTCGCCAGTTTCTCCACCAGCGGCGTGTCGGCGTCCCGCGGCAGTTGCGACAGCACCGTCGAGATTTTGTCCCGCACCTCCTGCGCCGCCACCTCCGAGTCCTTCTCCAGCACGAACCCGATCGTCACGATCGATATGCCCTCGGCCGAGGTCGAGTTCAATTCGTCGATCCCGCTGATCGTGTTCAACGCCTCTTCCAGCGGCTTGGTGACCTGCGACTCCACCTCTTCGGGACTCGCGCCCCGCAGCACCGTCGTCACATTCACATACGGAAATTCCACCTTGGGAAAGTAATCCACCCCAAGCTTGCGGTAGCCATCCAACCCCATCACCATCAGCGCCAGAATCAGCATGGTGGCGAACACCGGGCGCTTGATACACAGCTCAGCGAGTTTCCGCATCTCCGTCTAGCTCCTGCCGCCCGCCGCCTTCACCGCCGCCCCGTTGGTCAACATCGCCACGTTGCTCACCGCCACCAGCGTCCCCGCCGGAACCAGGCCCTCAGGGATTTCGACGAAGCCGTTCTGCCCCAGGATCTCCGGGATCTTGTGCTCAACGGCCTTGCCGCCTTCGATCGTGAAAAACTTATTCAAACCCGCAACCGTGTACACGGCAGCCTTCGGAATCGCGATCACCGGAAATGCCGACGAAGTCACCAGCCTCACCTGCACGAACGCGCCCGGCTTCAGCCGCGCATCGCCCGAAAGCAGTCGAGCCTCTCCCGATAACGTCCTCGACCGCGTATCCAGCGAAGGATTTATCTCCGTCACCCTGGCCCGGAACTCTGTCCCCGGCACGGCTTCGGTCGTGAACACCAACTCCGTCCCCATCCGTACCAGCCCTACAGCCGACTCAGGCACTTCCACCCGCAGCCGCAGCGGCGACGTCTTCACCAGCGTCACGATCGGCACGTTCTCTTTGATGTACTGTCCCGGCGATACGTGCTTTACCGACACCTGCCCGTCGAACGGCGCCACCACAGTCGCATCCTGCACCCGCTTCTCCGCCAGCCGCAAATCGGCCCTCAATCCCTTGATCGCCGCCAACTGCGTCAGCTTGTCGTCCCGCATCATGTCGTAGGCTGCCTGCCGCGCCGCCAACGCCTTCTCCGCCTCCACCAACCGCTCTTGCGCGATGTCGCCCGACTTGCTCAACTTCTCCGCCCGGTCGTACTTCGACTTCGCGTCATCCAGTTGAGCCTTTGCCTGCCTCATCGCAGGCGTCATCTCCGGGGCAACGTTTTCAGGCGCGTTCGCCTCCAACCCGACTCGCGCCAAGGCCTGCGCCAGCGTCGCCCGCGTCCGCTCCATCTGCAACTTCAACTCCGTCGTGTCCAGCTCCGCCACCACCTGGCCCCGCTTCACCGATTGGCCAAAGTCGTAGTTCACGCTCTTCACCCGGCCGGCGACCTCCGACGTCACCGTCACCATCTCATCGGGCTGCAACGAGCCCGTCACCATGATCGACCGCTCGACCGTCCGCGCCTCGGCCGCCGCCGTGCGGATCTCCACCGCCTCCGGCGCCTTCGCCTTCACCACTTCTTCCTTCTTCCCGCAACCCGCCGCGACCACTGCCGCGACACCCAGCGCTATCCCAATAATTCGCATCGCTTCCCTGATTCCTTCCGCGCTACCGGCGCTCCGCGCCCGACAGAAAAATATCCACGAATCTCGCCACCGCTTCTTCCCTGCTCATTTCAAATTCGGGCAGCTTGAACACAATCGTCACCAGACCGTAGTGCGCCACCATTGACATGAACGCTCTGGTCACCACGATTGGTTCCATCTTCTTTAGCCGCCCCGCCTCCACCAACCGGTCCACCTTTTCGTTCACCGGCGCGAAGAATATCGCCATTGCCCGCTCATGCCAGATCTCTGCCAGCTCATGACCCTCCAGCGCGCTGAACATCAGCAGGCGCGCAAACCGCGGGTCGTCCATATACCATGCCAGCACCAGTTCGCCAATGCCCTGTAAAAACGCCCGCTCATCCTCTTCACGCAGCACAGCCTCCAGCCGCTCCGTGAAACGTTGCTCTTCCTGCTCCACGATGTGCTCCACAATCGCCGTGTAGAGCTCCTTCTTATTGGAGAAGTGCTGGTATAGGACGGGCTCGCTCACCCCCACCGCGTGAGCCAGTTCGCGCGTAGTCGTCCCGCGAAACCCGCTCTGGGCAAACAGGTCTACCGCCGTGCGAACGATCAGCGCGCGCCGCTCCCCGCCACTCATGCGGTGCTTGACCTCTTGAACAGCTTTAGTATTCGCTAACATAGCGAATACTAATTTAGCAGGAGCGGCGTCGCCTGGTCAATCCCGTACCACGAACTTGAAGGACTTCATGTGGATCTCGAAGACGGATTCGTGGACCGATTCCAGCACTTCCATCAACTCCTCGAACGCCGCTTCATCCGTCTGTCTTAACGGTCCAGGGTTGCTGAACAGCACAGCCCAGCCGCGCGACGGTTCCGCCGCCATCCCCATGAGGCAGTTCTTCAGACTGTCGAAGTCATGCATGTAACGCTCTGGTACATGCACCATGGCCTCGAACCGCGCCAGCAAGGTCTCGCGGTCTCCCACCGTGCCAAATTCATCGATGTGGAACACCTCGTGGCCTCGCGACCTCAACCCGGCGGGCAGGCTCCGCCAGACGTCGTCCGGGATCGCCGGGTCCAGCCACACCACGGGCGTCTCTGGATCGTCAATCCGTCCCAGAATCTGCTCTAGTGTGGGAATCATCGACCGTTGTCTTAGAATACGCGATACACTAGCCGGGCAGGAGGCTCCCTTGTCCATCACCCGGCGCCAATTCGGAACTCTTCCCTTTTCTGCCATGCTCGCAGCCCAGCCGACGAAGATGTCCATCCAACTCTCCTGCGGTTCTATCGGCGTAAAAGCCGATCAACGACAGGCAATCGCCTACGCGTCCCAATACGGCTTCCAATCCGTCGAGGCCGACTCCGGATTCCTGGCTTCGCTCGAACGCCCTGCCCTCTCCGCCCTCCTCGCCGATATGAAGGAGAAGAAAGTGCAGTGGGGTTCCTCCGGGCTCTCAGTCGATTTCCGCCGCGACGACGAGACCTTCCGATCGGGCCTCGTCGATCTGCCCCGCCGCGCCTCGGCCCTCCGAGCCGCCGGCGTCACCCGCGTCAGCACCTGGATCGCCCCAACCAGCGACACCCTGACTTTTACCGGGAACCTCCGGCTCCACGCCACCCGCCTCCGCCAGGTGGCCTCCGTCCTCGAAGACCAGAACTGCCGCTTCGGCCTCGAATACGTCGGCCCCAAGACCTCCTGGTCTGGGCGCCGCTATCCTTTCGTCCACACCATGAAGGAGGTCAAGGAACTCATTGCCGCCATCGGCAAGCCGAACGTGGGAATCCTGCTGGACTCATGGCATTGGTACACCGCCCAGGAGACAGTCGACGACCTGAAGACCCTGAAGAACTCCGATATTGTCAGCATCGATCTGAACGACGCCCCCGCCGGCATCCCCGTCCTCGAACAGAAGGACTCCGCCCGGGCGCTGCCCTGCGAAACCGGGGTCATCGACGTGGCGGCATTTCTAAACACGTTGAACGCCCTCGGCTGCGACGCCCCGGCCCGCTGCGAGCCCTTTTCGGCCCGCCTCCGGGCACTCCCCCCCGCCCAGGCCCTCCAGGAAACCGCCGGCGCCATGAAGAAGGCCTTCAGCCTGATCACCTAGTCCGATTTCCGTCAGCATCTGGCTCAGAGCGGGTTCCGGTCCGCGGTTTTCGCCGGGCAGGTCTCAACACGCGGCCCGGTGGGGCGGACTTCAGTCTGCGAAGGGCTTCAGCCCGCCCGCCCAATCAGCCAAACCTCACTTTCGAGGGCGTCTACTTCCGAACCGCCAGGACGCCGTTGCCGGGGGCGAGTTCCACGCGTGTGGGCGCGGCGCGCAGCGGGATCTTCAACGATGCACCGTCGGATGAAGTGCGGATCCAGCGGACGATCGGGGTCTTTGCCGCCGGCAGCCAGATCTCCACCGGTAGATCGACGTTGAACTCTCCGCCCACGCCGGATTGATTTACGGTCACGGTCAACTGGACTTTGGGGGCTTTGCCCGAGACGGCGGTCTTCAATTCCAGGGTAGGGATGCCGGTCGAATAGACCCAGGTGTCGAAGAAGTTCTCGAGTTGCGGATCGGGCAGGCCCTTGGGCGAGAATTCCACGGCCAGTTCGCGGAACTGCTCGGTCGAGACGACGCTGTATTCATATCGCTTGCGCAGCGTGCCGAGCATGGAAAGGAAAGCCGCGTCCCCCATGCGGCGCCGAAGCATGTGGATGATCCAGGAGCCTTTGTCGTAGGTGATGACGCGCCATGGGTCGAGCCCGGCCTCGGCTCGCAGACGGATGCCCCAGGTGATCGGTCCCATGGCTTCAATGGACTTGCCGGCATGTTCAGTCCTAAGCGAGCGGAGGGCGTCATCCAACGCCTGTTCGGCGGCCCTTGAACCCTTGCGGCGTTCGAGGACGAGGATGGCGCTGTAGTTGGCCAGAGCCTCGCTGATCCACTCGTCGCGGTAGGTGGCCGAACCGACGAGGTTGCCCCACCACTGATGGGCAGCCTCGTGGGCGTAGAGGATTTCGGAATAGAAACGCCGGAGGGATTCGCTTCTGGCGCTTTCGGGGCGGTCCTTTTCGTCGAGGAAGGTGAGCGTCGAGAGGTAGAGCAGACCTGGGAAGCCCTGGCCGAAGTTGCCGGGGATGGGCGAGACCGTAAGAGTATTGAGGGGCGGCGCGCCGAAGTGCAAGGAGAACCACTCCAGGGCCGCGGAGATTTCGGACGCAAGATCCTCGGAGCGCGCGCGAGGGTTGGGTGGTGGCGAGGGAGCCATGGTGATCACCTCGCCTGGACGCCGGCCGCCGCGGGCGGGCCAAGCCGGTGGCAGCACGATGATCTGAGGCGTTCGGCGGAGAAGGGCCGTTTCGGCGGAACGGTTCGAATAAACCGTCACGGTCAGGCCGGAGCGTTTGACCGTGACCTTGTCATAGTCGCCGATGTTGAAGCCCGCCATGCGAACCGCTGAAGGCGTACGCCAGCGAACCAACCGTGTTTCGCCGTCTTCCCTGTCCTCGACGAGATCGCCGGCGGCGACGACGGTCAGGCGCTTCGGCAGGGTGAAAGAAAGGTCGTAGGTCGAGTGGCCGAGCTCGCGCGCCGGGTACCAGTTCACGCGGGAAGCGACGAAGAAGACGTCGTTGCCGGCGGGCAGGATAACGCGGCCGCGATGGCGGAATTCAAGCTTGTAAGTGCGGCCGGCGGCAAGGGGCTTTTCGAGGACAATGAGGAAAGAGTCGTTTTGGCGGTGGCTCATCAGGTTTGAGCGCATGGCGTCGCGGCGGAATACCTCGACCGGGACGCCATCGACCTGGACCGACAGGATCTCCATGGCTGGCGCGATATCGAAAGTGATGGCCCCACGCACTTCGGCCGCTGGCGTGAGGTCGGCCGTTGTGACACTCTGCATCGAGAAGTCGGGCTCGATGGCGGATTCGATGCGGTAGTTGCTCAGGCTGCCTGGAGACCGCCGTGGGCCGGCGCGGCGCCGGGCGGCACGGGTTTCAAAGCTGGTCCAAATGTTGAAACCGCCTCCTTGGGGCGAGGAGGTCACCTGGCCGAGAATGAGCTGCTCGCGTGCCGCGGGGTCGAACAGCGCATCGAAATTGCCCAGAGCGGCGCCGGAGAAAGCCCCATAGAAGAAACCCGCGGCGCGGTCGCCCGTGAGCAGGTCCTGAACCATCCGTACCTGGAAACTGGCGCCGATGTTGCGTAATACGCTGTTGAACCTGGATCCAAGCAGCAGTCCCATGTCGGGCGCCGGTTTCGAAAGGGGACTCTCCCGGACCACGCTCATCAGTTCCTCGTCGGCGCCGTCGGTGGTGATGAAGACCGCCTCTTTCACCTGCTCGTTCAAGATGGGCGAACCGGTGTAACTGGCCAGCGATGAGCGTTCGCCGCGGTCCGGCGAACGGACGAGCACTTCGGCGTGGTCGCCCTGTTCGGAAGCATGATAAACGGCGAAAATGCGGCGGCCTGCGACGGGTTTGGATAAGGCGAGGTACCCGTCGGTGAGGTAGATGCTGAGGTCGTCCCTGCGGACCTGGAGGTCGCGGATGCGATAGCAGGTCTGAGGGTCGATTTCAGTCTCCCGCAACTGGTTGCCGAGACTGGCCGCAGTCTGGGCGTGAACCGACAGACCGGAGAGAATGCCAACCAGGAGCGCCGCAGGGAGGGCGGCTTTCCGCGCGAGCTTATTCACGACTCCAGTGTAGACGGTGGCGGACTTGAAGCGGTTAAATGAACATCTCTTCGTCGTGGGTGGCGCGGTCCACCGACGGGCGGCGGTTGCGTAGCAGCGTTTGGAACGCGGTTCGGATGCCCGAGAGGATTCCGGAGACCTCGCGAACGGGGGTCATCACGCCGCTGTGAAGCACGCCGACAACGTCATGGACGCGCGAAAGCGTGTCGTCGAGAACCAGTTCGAGACGCTCGGCCTGGACGCGGAGTCGCCCGGTGAATTCGTCCCGTGTGGCGGCGAGTGAATCGAGTTGCTGTTTCGAACCATCCAGGACTCCGTGGGCCTTGAGGCTGAGCTCATCGATCTGGACCAGCGAATGTTCGAGCGTCTTCTGGGCCTGTTCGAGCGTCTTCTGGGCCCGTTCAAGCGTCTTGCTGGCCTGCGGGATGAGCGGCCTGAGTTCGGCTTCCATCCTCCGCACGGCGCGGAAGATCCCAAGCGAGGCCAAGGCATTCATCAGCAAGGCGACGCTGGACACAGCCACCGCGATGGCCATCAATAGGAATGCGCTCTCCGAATTCATGCCGTTACTTCAGATTCCCTAGACGCCTTCGACGTAAGCCGACGGATCGGCTTCGGGCTGATCGTGGCCGGCCGTTTCGCGATAGGCCTGTTTGCCGGCTTCCACGGCGGCGGCGACCTGTTCCTTCTGACGCACAACGGCTTGCTTGCCGCGATCGAGCATCTCGGAGGCCGAATCCTTCCACTCGCCGCTACGGCGCGCGAGGTAGTCCTTGCCCTCTTCAGCCTTCGACTTCAAAAGCTCACGCGTTTCGGTGCCGGATTTGGGCGCGAAGAGCACGCCGACAGCCACCCCCACGCCAAGACCCAACAGAAAATAGGAAATGCGACGGTCTTCTTCCATGAGAACTCCTTTCCGCAGGACTTACAGCGCCTTGCAGTTCCCAGTGTAACTCACCAGAATCAAAGGGGAGACGCGAAACTTTCATGGCAAGCAGGATCGCAGCCAAATTGGACGCCGCGAAGTTGAAAGACTACGCCGCGCGGCTGCTTGCGGGGCGGGCGCTGACGTCAGCCGAGTTGCGGCGCAAACTGCGCAGCAAGGCGGCGCGCCTCGAGGACGCCGATGAAGTGCTGGAGGCGCTGCGCGGCTACGGGATGGTGGATGACCGGCGGCTGGCATCCAGTTTCGCGACGAATCGGGCGGAAAGCGGGTTGATGGGCCGGACCAAGGCGTTTGCCCAGTTGAGGGGCAAGGGAGTCGCTTCGACGATTGCGCAGAACGCCGTTGCACAGGCCTACGACGGGCGGGATGAAGTGAAGATGGTGGAGGAGTACCTGGCGCGCAAATACCGGTCCAAGAATCTCGGGGCGCTGCTTCAGGACAAGGCGAAGCTGGCCTCGGTCTATAGGCGGTTGAGGGCGGCGGGGTTTGGGTCGGCGGCGGCGATTGGGGCGCTGAAGCGCCATGCGCGGGACGCGGAGATGCTTGAGGACATGCCGGAGGAGACGGGAGAGTAAGCCGTTGGGGGGCTGCCGTGGCCGGACCCGCTTCCCCAGGAATTGCGGCCGGACCCGCTCTCTTCGTTCGCGGTTCCTTTGTGTCGGCTGGGTTAGTCGACATCGACGACCTTGGCTCCTTCGGCCTTGGTGAATTTGACGATGCTTGGTTTGCCATCGACGGTGACGCGGTAGGTCCCATAGTAGGCGTTGACGACGGCTTGGCCGCGGGCATCGGCGGCGCCGGACCAACGAGTCCACCACTCCTTCAGGACGAGATCCTTGTAGGCATCGGCAGCGGGCGTTGGGGTCCAGTCGCGGCGGTAGAGCGAGGATTGCGGGATCCAGTTTGCGCCTTCCCAGAAGCCCCACATCATGATGCCGGTGACCGACGGGTGGGCGAAGCAGATGCGGAAATACTGCTTCAACGCCGCCGCCTTGGCCTGTTCCCCGGCGGGCGTCATCCTGGCGGTGCGGTCGCCAGTCATGAACTTCGAGCGCTGGCCGGGGAAGTTGAATTCTGTGACGCGAATGGGGAGCTTGAACTGAGCGAGGACATCGAGGGCGTTCTGGAGGGCGGCGGGGTCGAAGGAGTCGCCGTGGAGGTGGCCCTGGACGCCGATGCCGTCCATGGGCGCGCCGATGTCGATGAGGCGGCGCATGTCCTTTACGTAGTCGTCGAGGCGGTTGCCGGTGAGGATGTCGTAGTCGTTGAAGTAGAGCACGGCCTTGGGGTCGGCGGACTTGACCCAGAGGGCCATCTGCTTGGGGAAGCCGGGTCCGAAGCGGTCCTGGTAGTAGTCGGCGTGGATCATCTCGTTGTTGAGGTCGTACTCGGCGAACAGGCCGGCGTAGCGCGCGGCGACTGACTTGCCGCGCTGTTCGACGGCCAGGCGGAGTTCGGCGTCGCCGAGCGATTTCTGCCAGTCCATGACGCGGTTGGGGATGCCCCAGAATATGCAGTGGCCGCGCAACGGGATGTCATGCTGGCTGGCCCAGGCGAGCATCTTGTCGACGAGCGAATAGTTGACGATGCCGCGCTCCTTTTCCATGTCATGCCACTTGAAGGCGACTTCGACGACGCCGGCGTTGAAGTGGGTGGTGAATATCTCGTTGAACCTGGCGACGTCCTCGGGGGTGGCGCGGCCGTTGAAGATGCCGTTGGGCAGTGTGGCGCCGAACCAGAAGTCGTGTTTGAGTTGCTCGACGGTGATCTTTGATCCGGGCTTGGCGCGGATGACGAGCGGACCGGTACGGTGTTTGGCGATAGCGGCGTCGAGATCGGCTTCCGCGGCGGCCAGGAGCGATCCCGCGGCGAGAACAAGAGCGCAAACCAGGAGTTTCATGACGGCACCAAATTATCACGAATGCCGGCGCACAGTTCGAGATCCACCCAGGCGAGTGGGGGCAGGTTGGCGAACCGATTCAAGTTGGGATTACCTCAGTTTGGGGCCGTGGGCTTCGAGGCCTCGGGCTCCGGTTTCCTCGCCCGAGAGCAGTTCAAAGTTCTCGATGAAGCGGGCGGCGAGGCTGCGACACCTCAGAGCGTATTCTTCGCGGCTCGGCCAGGTGTTGGCGGGGTCGAGGATCGACGTTGGCACGCCTTCACAGGACTTGGGGACTTCGACGCCGAAGACGGGGTCGGGCGTGAAGTCAACGTTGTCGAGTTTGCCGGTGAGGGCGGCTTCGAGCAGGGCGCGGGTGTGCTGGATCGAGATGCGCTTGCCGATACCGAAAGCGCCGCCGGTCCAGCCGGTGTTGACCATCCAGACCGTCGAGCCGTGCTGGAGGAGTCGGGCCTTGAGCATCTGGGCGTACTTGTAGGGATGGTGGACCATGAAGGGCGCGCCGAAGCAGGCGCTGAAGGTGATGACCGGCTCGACGCCGAGTCCGATCTCGGTGCCGGCGATCTTGCTGGTGTAGCCGCTCATGAAATGGTAGACGGCCTGGTCGGGCGTCAGGCGCGAGATGGGGGGCAGAACGCCTGAAGCGTCGCAGGTGAGGAAGACGACGTTCGTGGGATGGCCGCAGCGTTTGGATTCGAGGGCGTTGTCGATGAAGCTGAGCGGATAAGCGCCGCGGGTGTTCTCAGTGAGCTTGGCGTCGTTGAGATCGAGTTTGCGGGTGCGGGGATCGAAGACGACGTTTTCGAGGATGGTGCCGAAGCGGCGTGTGCAGGCGTGGATTTGGGGTTCGGCGGCAGGCGAGAGGCGGATCATCTTGGCGTAGCAGCCGTCCTCGAAGTTGAAGATGCCGGAGTCGCTCCAGCCGTGTTCGTCGTCGCCGATCAGGTGGCGGCGGGGATCGGCGGAGAGGGTGGTCTTGCCGGTGCCGGAGAGTCCGAAGAAGATGGCGGCGTCGCCGGAATCGCCGACGTTGGCCGAGCAGTGCATGGGCAGGACGCCCTGGAAGGGCAGCAGGGCGTTGAGGACTGTGAAGATGGTCTTCTTGATCTCGCCGCCGTAGCAGGTGCCGCCGATGATGGCGATGCGCGAGGCGGGGTGGAGGACGATGAAGGTTTCGGTGCGGGTGGAATCGACAAGCGGGCTGGCGTTGAAGCCGGGGGCGGCGATGACGGTGAAGTCGGGGACGTGCTTCCTCGCCATGTCGATCGTTTCAGGCTTGATGAACATGGTGCGGGCGAAGAGGCTGTGCCAGGCCTGCTCGGTGATGATGCGGACGGGCATGCGGTATTCGGGGTCGGAGCCGGCGAAGCAGTCCTGGACGAAGATGTCGCGGCCCTGGAGGTAGCCGAGGACACGGGCGAGCAGCATGTTGAAGGCTTCAGGGGCGAAGGGGCGGTTGTGGTTGCCCCACCAGATCCATTCCTCGGAGGAGGCTTCGCGGACGACGAACTTGTCAGCAGCGGCGCGGGCGGTGTGTTTGCCGGTATGGACGATGAAGGGGCCTTCCTCGGCGAGCCAGCCTTCGCCGCGGAAGATGGCTTCTTCATAGAGGGCCGCAGTGGAGAGGTTCCAGTAGACGCGCTTGAGGTTGCGCAGGCCGTGATTGTCAAGGCCATAGACGGATGCGGAGAGGGTGGCTTCCTTCTGGCCCGGGGTGGGGATGTCGGAGTAGATGTTCATGGGAGTCTCCTTACATCCAGTCGCGGACGAGGCGGCGGTCGCCTAGATAAAGCTCGTTGGGGGAGGTGGGGTCGAGTGCCCAGCGGATGCGTTCGATGCCTTCGGTGATCTCCTTGGCGGCGCCGCAGAAGCTGACGCGGAGATGGCCGTCCATGCCGAACTCCTTGCCGGGGACGGTGACGACGCGGACCTTGTCGAGCAGGAACTGGGAGAGTTTCTGGGAGTCCTTGTAATAGGCGCTGAAGTCGGGGAATGCGTAGAAGGCGCCTTGGGGTTTGACGACCCTGACGCCGGGGAAGGCGCGGAAGTGGTCCATGAGGATGTTGCGGTTGTTTTCGAGGGTGAGGCGCAGGGCGTCGATGGAGGACTGGACACCGTTAAGAGCGCCGACGGCGGCCCATTGGGAGGGAGTGGCGGGGCCTGAGGTCTGCTGGCCCTGAATCGTGGCCATGGCCTGGACGACTTCCTTGCCGCCGACGGCCCAACCGATGCGGAAGCCGGTCATGGCGTACATCTTGGAGACGCAGTTTATGACGACGAGTTTGGAGGAGTCGATGTCGATGTTGGTGTAGTCGTAACAGTTCACCGGGGGACGGCCGTCGAAGACGAGGCGGTTATAGGTGTCGTCCATGATGAGCCAGATGTCGCGCTTCTCGCAAAGGGCGACCATGCCGGCGATGAAGTCAGGCGAGTACATTGCGCCGGAGGGATTGTTGGGGCTATTGAGGATGACGGCCTTGGTGTAACTGCCCATGGAGGCTTCGAACTCCTCGACCGTGGGGCAGAACGAGCCGTCCTCGGCGTGAACGACGACAGGGACGCCGGTGGCGAGTTTGACCATTTCGGGATAGCTGACCCAGTAGGGGGCGGGGAAGAGGACCTCGTCCTTGGGGTCGAGGATGGAATGGAGCAGGACCATAATGGCCTGCTTGGCTCCGGAGGAGGCGATGACGTTCACGGGGCGGACGGCGCGGCCGTAGTGCTCCTCGGTGTAGCGGATGATGGCCTTCTTGAGCGCAGGGATGCCGTCGGAGGGAGTGTATTTGACGTCGCCGGTATTGAGGATGCCGGTGCAGGCGACGATGGCGTCGATGGGGGTCTTGGACTTGGGTTCGCCGCCTCCGAGGTGGATGACGGGTTCGCCTTTGTCGCGGAGTTGGGCCGCGGTCTGGTTCAGCTTCAGTGTGGCTGATTCGTGTATGGTTCGGGCTAGTTGACTCAAGCTCATGGTGGACACCTTTCACCCGGGAGTAGATGCACTACACCCTTCCGGTTGGGTATTAGGACTATTT
>CAZLDN010000075.1:11221-24094 GCA_964558355.1 uncultured Candidatus Solibacter sp. | reverse complement strand
ATGACAGCAGAGAGGTTATCAACGGGCCGCGAAGCGATAGCCGGACGCTACTGGTACCGACACCCTCCCCGTCCCCAGGGCGAAGTGCCGCGCCGTGCGGGCTTCGAGTCCCAGGTAGGTCGCGGTGAAGATTCTGAGGAAGTGGCCGTGGGCGAAGATCGCCACGTCGCCGTCGATGGCTTCGAGTCCATCGAGGACACGACGGGCTCGGGCGGCGACTTCCTCAGGGGTTTCGCCCGCGGGGACGGGTCCTTTCCAGATGTCCCAGCCGGATCCTAACCACGCCCGGACTTCGGGCCTTGTCTTGCCATTCAATTCGCCGTAGTCCCATTCCATGCAGTCGGGTTCGATGAGGGCTTCGGGTAAGTAGCCAGCGATTTCACATGTCTCGATAGCCCGGCGGAGAGGGCTGACGAGAACGAGTTCGAATGGGCGGCGGGCGAGGACGGCGGCGACAGCGCGGGCCTCTTCCCTGCCCTTTTCGGTCAGCGGCAGGTCGGTGCGTCCGGTGTGGCGGCCTTCGCGGGCCCACTCGGTTTCGCCGTGGCGGACAAGCCAGATGTGGCGGCGCTTGAGCATCGAATCCTTGATTGTCTCACGGCGGCGAGGCGGCCCTCCGCAGGGCGATAAGCTATTCACATGCCTCTGTTGCTTGCACTCGACCAAGGGACCACGTCTTCCCGGGCCATCATCTTCGACGAATCGGGCCGCGCGCTGGCCACTGCGCAGAAGGAGTTCACGCAGATCTTCCCTCAACCCGGCTGGGTCGAGCACGATCCGATGGAGATCTGGTCGTCCCAGGTCGCGGTGGCGGCCGAAGCGGCGGCCAAGGTGGGTTCGACGGGCGACCGCATCGTGGCCGCCGGAATCACAAATCAACGGGAGACGACGGTGGTCTGGGACCGCAAGACCGGCCATCCCGTCCACAACGCCATCGTCTGGCAGGACCGCCGCACGGCCTCGATCTGCGGCAAGTTGAAGGGCGACGGTCTGGAGCCGCTGTTCAAACAGAAGACTGGGCTGCTGCTCGATCCCTATTTCTCGGGCACGAAGCTGAAATGGATCCTGGACAACGTGGCCGGCGTCCGCGAGCGGGCCGGCCGCGGCGAACTGGCCTTTGGCACGGTTGACACCTGGCTCCTGTGGAACCTGACTCAGGGCCGTGTTCACGCCACCGACCCGTCGAACGCATCGCGTACGCTTCTCTACAACATCCGCACGGGCGCATGGGATGCCGAGCTTCTGGAAATCCTCGGCATTCCGGCGTCGCTGTTGCCGGGAGTAAAACCGTCGGCAGGCGTGTTCGGAGAGATTTCGCACCCGATGGGTCTGGACGGCGTACCGGTGGCGGGCATAGCGGGCGATCAGCAGTCGGCTTTGTTTGGCCAGGCGTGCTACACGAAAGGCCTGGCGAAGAACACCTATGGCACCGGCTGCTTCCTGTTGATGAACACAGGCGGCCAGGCGATTGAATCGAAGAATAACCTGTTGACGACAGTCGCGTGGCAGATCAACGGGCGGACTGATTACGCGCTGGAGGGTAGCGTCTTCATTGGCGGGGCGGTGGTTCAGTGGTTACGGGATTCGCTCGGCGTGATCCGGTCGTCTGGCGAGGTGGAAACGCTCGCCCGCTCGGTCGATGATGCGGGCGGCGTGTTGTTCGTGCCGGCGTTTGCCGGACTGGGCGCGCCGCACTGGGACCCCTATGCGCGGGGCGCGATCGTCGGGTTGACGCGCGGATCGACGGCGGCGCATATCGCGCGCGCGGCCTTGGACTCGATCGCCTATCAGGTCGCCGACCTGCTTGAAGCGGTTCATGCCGATTCGGGTGTCGATTTGGGCGAACTGCGCGTGGATGGCGGCGCGTCGAATAACAACCTGTTGCTCCAGACGCAGGCCAACCTCTTGCAACGGCCGGTTGCGCGCGCCGCGCAGACCGAGACGACGGCGTTGGGCGCGGCATGGCTGGCCGGACTGGGGACGGGTCTCTACCCGGACACGACGGAACTGGAAGCGACCTGGAAGGCAGGCGCGAGATTCGAGCCGCGGATCAGCGCCGATGAGGCAGCCGCGGCCCAGGCGCAGTGGCGGCGGGCAGTGGACCGCGCCCGCGGATGGGAATTGTCGTCATGATACGATCCGACCTACTGGCCCGGTTGCGGGAGCGTTCGACACCCTATGACGTCCTGGTCATTGGCGGCGGCGCCACGGGCGCGGCTGTGGCGCTGGATGCGGCGGCGCGCGGCTACGCGACAGCGCTGATTGAGCGGCACGACTTCGGCGAAGGCACGTCGTCGCGTTCGACCAAACTGGTGCACGGCGGCGTCCGGTATCTGGAACAGGGCAACGTTCCTTTGGTCATGGAAGCGCTGCACGAACGCGGCATCCTCAAGGAGAACGCGCCTCACCTGGTGAATGAACTGGCGTTCGTCGTGCCCAACTACGAATGGTGGGAAGCGCCGTTCTATGGCATCGGGTTGCGGCTGTACGACCTGCTGGCCGGCCGTTATGGATTTGGCGTGTCGCGGAATCTCTCCCGCGAGGAGACGCTGGAGACGATCCCGACGTTGAAGGTGGAAGGGCTGCGCGGCGGCGTGGTCTACTACGACGGCCAGTTTGACGATGCGCGGCTGCTGATCCAGATGATCGTGACGGCAATCGAGCAGGGCGCCTCGGCGGTGAACCATTGCGAAGCCGTGGACCTGCTGCGCGGCGGCGACGGGTTTGTCGATGGGGCGAGGGTGCTGGACCGCGTTTCAGGCTGCGAGTTTGAACTGCGGGCGCGGGTGGTGGTCAACGCCACCGGCGCCTTTAGCGACGGCGTGCGGCGACTTGCCGATCCGGACGCGGCGCCGATGATCGCCCCGTCGCAGGGTGTTCACCTGGTCTTTGACAAGTCGTTCCTGCCCGGCGATTCGGCGATTCTGGTTCCGCATACCGCCGACGGACGCGTCATGTTCGCCATTCCGTGGCATGGCCACACGCTGGTGGGGACGACGGACACGCCGGTGGACGTGGCTCCCGTCGAGCCGGTTCCCTTCGCCCAGGAGGTGGATTTCATCCTTGAAACGGCGGCACAGTACCTGGATCATGCGCCGTCGCGCAAGGACATATTGAGCGCGTGGGCGGGGATTCGTCCGCTGGTGAAGGCGGGCGGCTCGGGCGGGACGGCGGCACTGTCCCGCGACCATTCGATCCACATCGACCGCAACGGTCTGCTGACTATCGCCGGCGGCAAGTGGACGACATGCCGCAGGATGGCCGAGGATTGCGTGAACCAGGCGGCGCTGCTGGCCGGTTTGGATGAGCGCGCTTGCGTGACGCGGTCGCTGCGGATCCACGGCTTCCACCACAATGCAAAACAGTTTGGCCACCTGGGCGTGTACGGGTCGGATGCGACGCGCATCCAGGACCTCGTCCGGCAGCGGCCGGAGTGGGGTGTGGCATTCGATGAAGCGTTGCCGTACATCCCTGCGGAAGTGGTGTTCGCGACGCGCTGGGAGATGGCTCAGACACTGGCCGATCTCCTGTCGCGCCGGATCAGGGCCTTGCCTCTGAACGCGAATGCGGCGCTGCGGATGGCGCCGAAAGCGGCCGAATTGATGGCGGCCGAGTTGGGCAAGAGCGAGGAGTGGGCGGCATCGCAGGTGGCGGAATTTGGGAAGTTGGCGCAGGGATACATGGGGTAAGGGCGGCGGCTGGACCCTCCGCATCTCAACTTCCGCCTGTCAACTTCACGATAAGAGCTTGATATCTGAATCTCCTATATGCTAGTCTGTTGCAGGCGATCAGGGCAGTTCGGACGGGGCCGACATGGGGGTGGGACTGCGGAAAGGAAGCCATGCCTGCACGTGACAAAGTCACTCCGCTCTCAGCTCAAGCGTCAACCTGGATCCCACAGCCGGGCGCCCGGATCCCACTCGGCGCCCGTCCAATTGGGGCGGCGGCCGACGGGTCCCTTGACGCCTGCCTGGCCGCCCGGCGTTCGACGCGCGAGTACCAGGACAAGGCCATCACGCTCGAGCAAGTCTCGCACCTGCTCTGGGCGGTACAGGGTGTCACCGGCGTGGGCGGACTTCGCACTGCGCCATCGGCCGGCGCCATCTATCCTCTGAATACCTATTTGGTTGCCACAAAGGTGGACGGACTCGCAGCCGGAGTTTACCGCTACGAGCCCGACACCTGCGAGTTGGCCTTCGTTGACAAGGGCGACCGCCGCAAGCGCCTCTGCCAGGCTGCAATGGGGCAGGAATGCGTCCTGTCTAGCCCGGCGGCGGTGCTGCTGGTTTCCTGGGACAAGAGAATCAAAGCGGAATTCGGCGGTCTGGCGGATCACCTCATCGCAATGGAGGCCGGGCACGCCGGACAGAACTTCCTGCTCGAAGCCGTGTCGCTCGGACTCGGTGGCATCGGATTGGCCAAGTTCGACAACGACGCCCTGAGATCGGCCGTCAACTTCCGCTCGGACGAAGAGCCCCAGTACCTGCTGCTGGCTGGATACGCCGCCAAGAAGGGCAAGTAAGCCGCCTCACACCGTCTGATCGACAGTCCTCGAGAACTCGACGAACGCATTCAGTATTCTGATCGCCGAGCCCGTGTCAATGCTCTCGGCCGCAATGCGCACGCCCTCGACCGGATCCCGCGCCTTGCCGGCCGCCATCAATCCAAGCGCGGCATTGGCCAGCACGATGTCCCTGTGCGCGCCCTTCACGCCGCTCAGCACAGCCAGTGCGATCGCCTTGTTGGTCTCGACATCGCCGCCCCGAAGTTCCTGAATCGTCGCCTGCCGCAAGCCAAAATCGGCCGGACCAAGCAGTTGGTGATCGATCGCTCCGCCGGCAATGGCGAATACGTCGCCCTGGCCGGTTGTCGAGAACTCGTCCAATCCATCGGCGCCGTGGACGACGAAACCTCTGTGCAGACCCAACGCTGAAAGCGTAACGGCCATCAGTTCCGCCGCAATCAGAGAAGGCGCGCCAACCAACTGGCAAGTGGCGCCGGCCGGGTTCGTCAATGGCCCTAGCAGGTTGAACGCGGTCCTCGTCTTCAGTTCCGCTCTGGCGGGTTGGGCGTGACGCATCGCCGGGTGCAGCGCCGGCGCGAAGAGGAATCCAAAGCCGATCTCCCTGATCGCCCGGCCCATGTCTTCGGGCCGCATCAGCAGTTTCGCGCCGAACGCTTCGAGCAGGTCCGCCGACCCGCACAGACTCGACATCGACCGGTTGCCGTGTTTCGCCACCTTTACGCCCGCTCCGGCAACGACGAACGCGACCACAGTGGACACGTTCAACGTCCCCTGGTTGTCGCCGCCCGTCCCGCAGGTGTCCAGGACGGGTTCACCCGTCACCCCGTGCTCCACCCGCACTCCGCTTTCCCGCATTGCCAAAGCCATTCCCTGCAACTCGTCCGCCGTCTCGCCCTTCATGCGAAGCGCGGTGGCGAAGGCTGCGATCTGAGCCGTCGAGGCCTCGCCCGCGAGAATGACCGCCATGGCCAGGCGGGCGTCCCCCACTGAGAGGGACTCTTTGTTCATCACGCGGTGCAGAAAAGGGAGAAGCGACATGACTTGTGCGGTTGCCGGACGGGCCGTTCTTAAGAGGCTAGCATAGGCCCTGTACGGGTTTGTCCGGCAAGCGTGAATGCGCGGATTGGCATATGCGCTAAAGAGACGTCCGGGACTGACTGGCGTCATCGGCCGGCCAGCCGGCATGAACGTATTCAGGAATGACAGGTCCGGAATTGCCTCGGGGTGGCACAAGGCCCAACTAAATATCCAAGTAAGCTCTTTCAATTCAGTCGTTTCTGCGCTATAGTCTTAACTATTCAATTCGGTACGGTACTCCGTTGCCGTCCACGCCGCCAGGGATGCGCGGCGAACCCTTCAATGGGTGAGTAGCTGTAGTTGTACTGGGCATGAACAACCCCACCATCGGGCATTACGAGATTCTGGGCAAGCTTGGCCAGGGCGGCATGGGCGTGGTCCATCTTGCGCGCGACTCCAAGCTCAACCGCCAAGTCGCGTTGAAAGTGCTCCCGCCTTCCCTCGCCGCCACGCCCGAAGCCAGGCAGCGGTTCACTAGGGAGGCGAAGTCGGCTTCCGCCCTCAACAGCCCAAACATCGTCACCATCTACGAAATCGGCAGCGATGGCGACACCGATTTCATCGCCATGGAGTATGTCCGCGGCGAGACTCTGGCCGAGGTTCTGCGGCGAGGCCCGCTGGCCTTCGAGACAGGCGTCCATTACGCGCTCCAGATCGCGGCCGCTTTGTCTGCCGCGCATTCCGCCGGCATCGTCCACCGGGACCTGAAACCGGGCAACGTCATGGTTGGCGCGGACGGGTTGGTGAAGGTGCTCGATTTCGGCCTCGCCAAACTAGTCGCGCCGCTCGACGAAAGCTCGGAATCAAGCGCATTGAACACGATGACCACGCCGCTCACCCAGTTCGGCCTGGCCATCGGGACACTGGCCTACATGTCGCCGGAGCAGGCCCTTGGCGCGGCCTTGGATACCCGGTCCGACATCTTTTCGCTCGGCATCGTCCTCTACGAAATGTTCACCGGCAAGGCCCCGTTCGCGGGGCCGGCGCCGGGCGATACGTTCCGGCGGCTGCAACTCGACGAACCGGAACCGCCAGGCCGGGTCCGGCCCGGGCTTCCGCCGGATTTGGACCGGATCATCCTGAAGGCCCTGGAGAAAAAGCCCGAAAACCGCTACCAGTCGCCCGGTGAACTGGAGAGCGAACTGAAGCGTCTGGCTGCGCCGTCCGGCGCCATCCCGGCGCCCAACTGGCGCGCGTTGCCGGGGTTCGCGGCGATCCCACCCGGACTCTGGATCAGGTTGACTTCGCGGCGGGCGCTGCTGGGCGTGGCAGGCGCGGCGATTCTCATGGCTATAGCCGCGTGGCAGCCCTGGAAGACGCCATACAAACCGCGTCCCTCGGCCCAGCGCTGGTTTGACCAGGGCACGGCCGCAATTCGTGACGGGACCTATCATACGGCAAGCCTTGCGCTTGAACGGGCCGTCGCCGCCGATCCCAAATTTTCACTCGCCCACATCCGCCTGGCCGACTCCTACTTTGAACTCGACGCCCCGGACAAGGCAAAAGAGGAACTGCTCCGGGCGGTCCCGCAGGACTCGAGTTCGAATCTCGGGGCCATTGATGAGCTTTACCTGCAGGCCGTCCGTCTCACCCTGACAGCCGATTTCGAGGGTGCGGCCAAGAAGTACGCCAGCATCCGGGACACCGTTCCCACCGAGGACCGGCCAAGCGCTCTCGTCGACTATGGCCGGGCGCTTGAAAAGGCCGAGAACGTCAACGGCGCAATCATCGTCTATGAGGAGGCGGCCCGGGAGCAATTGCAGTATCCGCCGGCGTTTCTCCGATTGGGTATCCTTCACCGGCGCAAGCTCGACCAGACACGGGCGGGCGCGGCCTTCCAACAGGCCGAGAGCCTGTACCGCAGCCTGGGCAACATGGAGGGCCTCGCCGAAGTCAACTATCAGCGCGGCGTGCTCTTGAATAATTTGGGCAATTCGCGCGAAGCCAAGGCGATCCTCGACCAGGCTCTGGAGATGGCGCGCACGGCAGGCAACGATCAGCAACAGATCGCCATCCTGCTCCAGTTGAGCGCCGTCATGCACCGCCTCGACGGCTCCGGCCAGGCGCGGGAATACGCATCCAGAGCCATCAGCCTGGCCCGGTCCAAGGGGCTGGAGCCGCTGGCCGCCCGCGGTTTGATCGACCTCGGCAACTCCTATTTCGTCGCCGGCGACGCCGCCGAGGCCAGAAACTATTTCACGCAGGCGCTCGAAACCGCGCGCCGCAACAATTCGCGCCGCACCGGGGCGCGCGCGCTGCTCTCGCTGGGCAGTCTCGACATCCAACACGGCAATCCTCAACAGGGGCTCAAAAACGTCGAACTCGCCCTCGCATTCTACCGGTTGGGCGGCTACCGCAAGGAGACCTCGCAAGGCCTCCTGCTGGCCGGACGGGCGCGCCGTTCCCTTGGCGACTACGAGGGTGCGTACAAAGCGTTTGAAGAACAACATCGCAGGGCCCTGGAGGTCGGCGATCTTGAGCAGGTGCAGCTTTCGCTCGAAGCGATGGGCTCGGCCAGGCTTCTTCAAGGCCGGTTGCCCGAGGCGCTCAAGTATTTCCAGAATGCGCTGGCATCGGGTGGCAACTCGTCGAATTCGCTGGCGCTGGCTTACATTCGGTTGAGCTGCGCGAATGCCTTGATGCGTCTGGGCCGGTACGGCGAAGCCGAAAAGGTGCTCGGTGTCTTGGACTCCCCTGACTCTCCAGCGAAGACTAACCGTGCCGTGTCGGCCTCTCTGGCCAAAGTGCGCGCCGCCGCCGCTCTGAGCCGCCGGCAGTTCGCCGCGTCCGCCGCGATCGCAAAGCGCCTGCTCTCCGAACCTGGCCTCAGTGCCTCCTCATCGACCGAGGTCAAGTCAATCCTTGCCGCCGCCCAGGCGTATTCGGGCGATGCGCGGCAGGCTCTTCCGACGGCCCGCGAGGCATTGCAGGAGGCAACCCAGGCTGGCTTTCCCGACCTCGCCGCCGATGCCCTCACCGCTCAGGCCGGCGCGTTGTTCCAGACCGGGAAATTCGCTGAAGCCTTTGATTCCGCCGTCGCCGCCGAACAGAAGGACAGCGCTTCCGGCAATCGTGAACGCGCGTGGCGGGCACTGGCGCTGGCCGCGCGGGCGTCCAAGGCCGCCGGCCGCACGGCCCAGGCCGTCGAGTTCGCCAGCAAGTCGACCGCCGCTCTCGCCGAAGTCGAGAGGCTCTTCGGGCCAGCGGATTTCGCCGCCTACTCGCGGCGGCCCGATATTGAATTTGACCGTAGTGTGCTCAGCTCGCTCAGCAAAACCACCACTACTCTCGTTCGCGTGAAAGGACCAACCAAGTGAAAAAAATCAGCCGTGCCCAATTCCTCTCCTCTACCCCGCCCCTGCTTGCGCTCGCCGCCGCCTCCGGCCGGCTGCTGGCCCAGGGCGGCGACACTCCCATCATTATCAGTGACGGGTCCCTCAAGATGCACTCCGGCGTCCGGTGGGCGGACTATCCCCAGGAAACCCCCACTCGCCGCCGCCACCCGAACAACGGTAAGCATATCTCGAGTGTTGAAGTCCTGCTCGCAGGCAACACCACCGCGGTTCCATTTTCCAACCAGCAGTGCGAAGTCACGGTGACCTACGCCGGCATGGATGTTGTCCTGACCACCAATCCGACAGGCCGGAATCTCAAGATTGAAACCAATTGGAGCGCATTTCAGGCAGGCGCCACCCCCAACGATCTAGAGCACACGAACCCGACTTCGAGCATCTCACGCGTCATCGTCAAGCGTGACGGAACCGCCGTCGTCGATCAGTCCCCAAGCGGCGGGACACGGATCACCGTCCATTACGTGGACTAACCGGCGCCTCATTGTTGCGCTTGCCGCGCGGGCGAGCCGTCAACCGGCGGCCCGCCCCGGCTCAAGGTGCGTTTGCGACTGCGGCAGACCTGGTTTTCCGGGGAACTTGGTATATTGGAACTTGGCTCATTCAGAGCCAAGTGCAGCTACCGTATTCCTATGAAAATTCACGAGTACCAGGCCAAGGAGATCTTGGCGCGCTATGGCGTTCCCGTGCCCCGCGGGCGCATGGCCGCCACCGTCGACGAAGCCGAGGAGATCGCCCGCGACCTCGGGCGAAGCGTTGTCGTCAAGGCTCAAATCCACGCCGGAGGGCGCGGTAAGGGCGGCGGCGTCAAACTCGCCCCCGGCCGCGATGCCGCCCGCGAGGCGGCCCAGCACATCCTGGGCATGACCCTTGTCACCCACCAGACCGGACCCGAGGGCCGTCTGGTTCAGCGCCTGCTGGTCGAAGAAACGCTGCCCATCGCCCGTGAACTCTATCTCGGCATCGTCCTTGACCGCACCAGCGGCCTGCCCGTCGTCATGGCATCGCCCGCCGGCGGCATGGACATCGAAGAGGTCGCCGCCAATACCCCCGAACTCATCTTCAAGGAAACCTTCCAGCCCGGCACGGGCCTCATGGCCTGGCAGGCGCGCAAACTCGCCTTCAGCCTCGGCCTGCCAAACGAGGCCATCGCGCCGGCCGTGAAGACCATCACCGCCCTCGCCAAGGCTTGGGTCGAGATGGACTGTTCCCTGGCCGAGATCAATCCGCTCGTCCTCACCGGCGACAGCCGCATTGTCGCGCTCGATGCCAAGATGAGCTTCGACGACAACGCGCTCTACCGTCACAAGGACGTCATCGAACTGCGCGACCTCGGCGAAGAGGACGCGCTTGAAGTCGAAGCGTCGAAATTCGGCCTGAACTACATCAAACTTGACGGTAACGTCGCCTGCATGGTCAACGGCGCCGGACTCGCCATGGCCACCATGGACATCATCAAATGGGCAGGCGGCAGCCCGGCTAACTTCCTTGACGTCGGCGGCGGAGCCAACAAGGAACAGATCGGCAACGCCTTCCACATCCTGCTGGCCGACCCCAACGTCAAGGCGATCCTCATCAACATCTTCGGCGGCATCCTTCGTTGCGACGTGCTCGCCGCCGGCGTCGTCGATGCCGCCCGCGCCCTCGACGTCCAGGTCCCCATCGTCATCCGCATGGAAGGCACCAACGTCGAACTCGGCCGCCAGATCCTGGCCGAATCGGGTCTCAACTTCACGGTCGCCCAGGGCATGCGCGACGCGGCCGAGAAGGTCGTCGCGCTCGCCCAGTAGCGAAGGAGCAAACCCATGAGCATCCTCGTCAACAAAGACACGCGCCTGCTGGTGCAGGGCTTCACCGGCCGCGAAGCCACTTTCCACTCCGAACAGATGATCGCCTACGGCGGCTCGGTCGTCGGAGGCGTCGTCCCCGGCAAGGGCGGGACAACGCACCTCGACCGCCCCGTCTTCAATACCGTCTCCGAGGCCGTCAAAGCGACCGGCGCCAACGCCAGCGTCGTCTTCGTCCCTCCCGCCTTCGCCGCCGAAGCCGTCATGGAAGCGGCTGACGCGGGCCTGGCCCTGGTCGTCTGCATCACCGAAGGCATCCCCGCCGTGGACATGATCCGCGCCTGGCAGTTTCTCCAGTCCAAACCCGCCACCCGCCTCATCGGTCCCAACTGCCCCGGCATCATCACCCCCGGCGCATGCAAGATCGGCATCATGCCCGGTCACATCCATATGCCCGGCCCCGTCGGCGTCGTCTCGCGCTCCGGCACCCTCACCTATGAGGCCGTCGGCCAACTCACCGCGCTCGGCATCGGCCAGACGACCTGCATCGGCATCGGCGGCGATCCCATCATCGGGACCAACCACACCGACGCCTTGCGGCTGTTCAACGAGGACCCCGAGACTGAAGCCATCGTCATGATCGGCGAGATCGGCGGCAACGCCGAAGAGATGGCCGCCGCTTACGTCAAGGAACACGTCAGGAAGCCCGTCATCGGATTCATCGCCGGACAGACCGCGCCCCCTGGCCGCCGCATGGGCCACGCCGGCGCCATCATCTCGGGCGGTTCCGGCAAGGCTTCGGACAAGATCAAGGCCATGGAAGAGGCCGGCATCATCGTCTGCCCCACGCCCGCCGACATGGGCGACCGCGTCAAGGCGGCCCTGAAACTCTAAACGATTGACAAACCACTTATGCAGAAAACACTCGCAATCATTAAACCCGACGCCGTCGCCGCCCGTAATGCCGGCAAGATCCTCGCCCTGATCGAGGAAAACGGCTTCCGCATCGTCGCCATGCGCAAGGAGACTCTCACCCGCCCCGTGGCCGAAGGCTTCTATGCCGTCCACAAGGGCAAGGGCTTCTTCGCCGAATTGGTCGACTTCATGACTGAAGGCCCGGTCGTCCTGCTCGCCCTCGAACGCGAAAACGCCATCGACAAGTGGCGTGAAGTGATGGGTTCCACGAATCCCGCCAACGCCGCCGAAGGCACCGTCCGTAAACTCTACGGAACCAACATCGGCCGCAACGCCTCCCACGGCTCCGACGCCCCTGAAACCGCCGCCTTCGAACTCTCCTGGTTCTTCCGCGGCTACGAACTCATGTAGCGGTTTCGCCCGGTCAGTTTGGCGGGCGGTGCCCTGCGGCCCGCCCCAATCCTCACCGTCCAGCCGGTCAATCCCAAGCTTCCTTCCTTATCTCGACCTCCCCAGTCAGCCCCAACGGGCATCCGTGCAACCAATCAATCTTGACTTCGGGGAGTTTGTTTCCTAAACTGAGTCCAACCGGATGCAGAGGAGGAGCCATGCCCAAACCTATTCGTTACTCCGTCGGCCGCGGCGGACGAAACACGTCACCTCAGGACGTCTTTACGGTTCAGTATCTGCTGAACTGTGTGCCGTGCAACCAGGGCGGCCCGATGCCCGAACTGGCGGTAGACGGCATCGCCGGGCCGAAAACCGTCGCTGCCATCATGCGGTTCCAGCGCGGATGTCTCGCCTTCCCGGATGGGCGCGTCGATCCCGGCGGCCCGACGCTCGCCCGCCTCCAACAGTTTGACCCTTTCCCCTTTATACCTATCCCGCCAATGCCCATGCACCACAAGGGCGACAAAGCTTACGGCCATCCGGGCCACAAGGGCGGCTACAAACAGACCGGCCCTCCGGGTTACAAGGACGCCACGCCACCCGGCTACAAAGATTACGGCCATCCGGGCCACAAGGGCGGCTACAAACAGACCGGCCCTCCAGGATACAAGGACGCCACGCCACCCGGCTACAAAGATTACGGCCATCCGGGCCACAAGGGCGGCTACAAGGAGACCGGCCCTCCGGGATACAAGGACGCCACGCCGCCCGGCCACAAAGATTACGGCCATCCGGGCCACAAGGGCGGCTACAAACAGACCGGCCCTCC
>CAZLDN010000075.1:0-11121 GCA_964558355.1 uncultured Candidatus Solibacter sp. | reverse complement strand
CCACGCCACCCGGCTACAAAGATTACGGCCATCCGGGCCACAAGGGCGGCTACAAACAGACCGGCCCTCCCGCCAAGGGCGGCGGCTTCAAGAGCGGCGGCTGGTGAAACGCGAACTCACCGCGTTTGTCCGCGAGGTCGTGTTGCCAGCGGGTCCGGACAAGCGCCCAAGGATCGATCACAAGTCCTGCGGATTCGCGCTTTGCTACCGGGCTTCTCCCATCCACCGGTGGGGTATATTCGCCGCCGAGGCGATCCGCGCCCGGCGGCGCGTCATCGAATACACAGGTCAGCGCATTGGACTCGAAGAGGCGAAACGGCGCAGCATTCGCCCCTTTCTCTACACCTTCATTTCAGGCAAGCGAACCCTAATCGACGGCGCCATCGGCGGCAGTGGGGCCGAATTTGTCAACCACTCCTGCGAGCCTAACCTGGTTGCACGCTCACGCTCAGGCCGGATCCATTTCGTCAGCCGCCGGACCATCGCCAAAGGGGAGGAACTGCTGATCGACTACCAAATCACCTGCGACAGCCCACTCTACCCCTGCCATTGCGGGTCGCCTCGTTGCCGCGGCTTCATGAACCGGCCGCCCGCGCCGGCTGAACCCTAAACCCGGTAGTGATCCGCCTTCCAGTTCTTCACTGACTTCTTGATCTCTTTCTCGCTCGTGCCCGCTTCGGCCGCCTTCGCCGCCAATGCCGCGAACTCTTCATCCGAAGCGAACCGCAGCCCGATGATCTGCCTCACCGTCAATCGCGAATCGAGCGGCTTGCCCGTCAGCAAATAGTGGCGGAAATTCTCTTCCGCCCTGATCGCCCGGTCCTGCGCCTTCAGGGCGAAGATGCGGGCGCAGAACGCAAGCACGAAGACGCAGACCGTCAGCACGGCGATCAGCGCCGCACTGTAGAACCGCGTGTGATCGCCCCACGACTTGGACAGGTTCACCCCCGACCCGATCAGCGTCAACAACAGGATCGGAAACAGGACCAAATGGAATCCAACGACGTACCTTGCGTGGTTGGAATAATTCTGTTCTTTCATCGATTCGCCCTCCGGCGCTGTACTGTGTCTTCACGGCCTGAGCCGCCTGTTTTCAGGATTGGCCAGGAACGTTCATCTACCCTAGCATGGGGGTGGAGAGATCGGCAATGAAGTGCGACACAATCGCTTCACGCCCGCCGTGATTGGCGGCGTTCTGGAGCCTGCGCACCTCGTGAAGCCGGACGCTTAGTGAACCCGGTCGCCCGCTTTGCTATATTCGGCGTTTGTCCCCCGCGATGAACCAAACCCGTCCTCTGCTCGCCGAGGCTGACCGTCTCGAAGCCGATATCGACGCCCTTCAGTCCTCCATCCCCGCGCCCGACCCCACCTGGTACCCCTTCCCGATCCTCGCCAACGTCCCCCGTCTCGGGCGGCTCCTGGACGAAGCCGGACTCACGCTGCCCCAGCCCCGTCCTGGCCTGCCCGTCCTCGATATCGGCGCCGCCGACGGCCACATGAGCTTCCTGTTCGAACGGCTCGGCCACGACGTCCACGCCATCGACCACGCGCCCACCAACTACAACTACATGAACGGCATCCGCCAACTGGCATCGTCGCTCGCCTCCAACATCAGCATTCACGATATCGACTTCGACGCCCGCCCCTTCCCGCCCGCCGATCAGTATTGCTTCACGCTCCTGCTCGGCATCCTTTACCACCTCAAGAACCCCTACTGCGTCCTCGAAAACCTCGCCCGCCGCTCCCCCTACCTCTACATGAGCACCCGCCTGCTCTCGACGCTTCTGACCGACATCTTTCCCCTGCCAACCGTCTGGCTCGCCGGCGCGCGGGAACTCAATTTCGACCCCACCAACTACTGGCTCTTCACCCGCCGTTCTCTACACCGCATGCTCGCCCGCGCCGGTTGGGAGGTCCTTGCCGGCAAAACCGAACGAACCCGCTTCGCCCCCTTCGCCATTTCACCCGCCGCCCGCGACGAACGCATCTATCTGCTCGCCCGCTCGGCCTTCCTGCCACATTTCCAGGCGCTTCAGGTGCTTGATGGATGGCATTCGCTCGAAGACGGCTGGCTCCGCTGGACCACTGGGCACTTCACGGCGCGGCTTCAGGCGCCCGCCTCCGCGTCCAAACTCCTATTCGAGTTCTTCGCCCACCCCTACCTTCTCGCGCAAGGACCCGCCACACTCAACACGACCCTCGACGGCGCCCCTCTGCCCCCATACAAGATCGACGCGCCCGGCATGCACAGCATCTCCTTGCCATGTTCTCCTGCGCCGTCCAAGCTGTGCGACGCCGCCTTCCACCTCGATCGCGCCATGGACGAGCCCGGAGGCGAACGCGAATTGGGCGTCCGCGTCGCCGTCTACGCAGCGGAACCCACCGGCCGCCCGCTGCCCCCTCCGCTGAGACTCGAGTAGCTCTCCATCCGCGCCGCCGGGTCCGTGCCCTCTTCCCCCACCGCTACCGAAGGCCGGCTGAATGCTGGTCTCTTCCCACAGGTCAACGTCCGCCATTCCCATTCCAGCGGCCCAGCCTGATGCGGGACTGTTCCCGGTGTTACTTCTCGGCCGGCGGCATCGAAGTGAACGCCACTGGCCCAAATCTCAGCCCCAAGAGGGCCAGTTTACCCGACGAAACCGTGATGTCCATCGCGCCCCGCACTCCCTGCATGGACGGCAGGTTCAACTGCGTCCGGATGACGAAAGCCGCTTTCTGCTTTGGACCCAGGTTGATACTGCCGGTCCCGATCTGGTTTCCTGAAGCCACGCGGACGGTCATGCTCACCGTCACCGGAGTATCGCCCGGATTCGCCACGGCCATCGCGGTGTCGAAGCCTGAGTCGTCCCAGATCAGAACGTAGCTCTGCTTGGAATCATCGCTTACCGGGACCACTGCCTCCTGGTCTTCCCTGCCCGTCACACTCTGGCGGAAGATCCCAAAACCCTTCACCTCGGCCGGCAGTATCACCGATGCCCAGCCTTGGGTCAATGCCCCAGCGCTGGTGATCTGAATTTGAGCAGTCGCACCCTGCGCAACAGTCACTGGGACCGACGTCGCTGTGCCACCGACTACCGGCACGGCCATCGGAGTGCCGTCGTTGTTGTAGAAATCCACAGTGAAGCCCGTTGTTGAAGGTCCTGTGTTGGTGAAATACAGCGCCGTCGACCATCGGCCTTCGGCCGCCGGGTTGCCCCCGAAGGCAATCTGCGGCAGCGCATAGCTCTTGGTCAGGACCGGAGTGGAGTCCGCCAATACGACCGTGGATGCGGCATAGATCTTGTCGCCCGTAATCGCTCCGTCGCGGTTTGCGGCATTTCCCGCGACATAGAATGTCACACTGCCGGCCCCGCTCGGCGGCGCTGTCCACTCCACATCCCAACTTGCCGGACCTGCCATGCCTGGCATGGTCCCCGGCTCGGTGTGAGTGACGTACTCGAGACCATTTGGCACCGTCTCCCTTCGAGTGTTGACTGGGTCCTTCAGGCTGAAAGTTCCGGCTTTGTTGGCCGTTCCGGTCAGTCGCGCGGAAAGCTCGAAGCCCCATCTCGATGCCGTCGCATCCGCCAGCGTCACCCGTAAAGTGTGCTTGGCTCCTGCTGAGTAAGTCGTGGCCCCGACGAGCTCGACTTTGACGCTGCCTCCGCCGGCGTTCAGCGCCGTGCCGACGTGGCAGGCTGTGCAGTTGTCCTCACCTGGAGCATTTGTGAACCCGGGGTCTGGCCCTGTCTTATACCCCCAAACCGGCGCAGCCACGAAGGCGGCCGCAAGAACGAGCAGTGTTCGTTGTTTCAATACGTTTCTTTCCCCTGAAGCTGAATACCAGACTGCTGATAGGGATTCGTGCCAGCCCCTTTGAGATTCGTTTAATCGCGTCAGTGTCCGCCAATAACCGTCACCGTCGCGAACGAAGTCGGTTCGACAAGGTGTCTCGCCTCTCCCCGTCCCGCGCGCTCCACTCCCGCCGCCTCACGACCACCGTGACCGAATACGCCTATTGTAGTAACTGACCCGTCCGGATCGAAGGCTCCGCCGTAACTAACTCATTACAAATGGTATTTCACCCCTGGCAGTTCGTTTGGTCGAGCGCCATCGGCGGCTGTGAGAGAATCGTCAGCGATGCGACCCTTACTCCTGATTCTCTCCCTAGCCGCCGCTCTTGCGGCCCAGTCGACTCCAGCCAAACCCAACCCTCTCGCTCCGATCAACGACACGCCCGGTCTCCCTCGCGTCCTGATCCTCGGCGATTCCATCTCCATCGGCTACGTCCTCCCCGCACGCGCCGCCCTCGCCGGCGCCGCCAACGTCCACCGCCCGAAAGCGAACTGCGGACCCACAACCCATGGCGTCCAGATGGTCGAATCATGGCTCGGCAATGGCAAGTGGGACGTCATCCACTTCAACTTTGGTCTCCACGACCTAAAGTCCATGTTCGACAACTACTACCAGGTCTCCCCTGACGACTATGAGCGCAACCTCCGCCGAATCGTCTTTCGCCTGAAACAGACTGGAGCCAAGCTCATCTACGCCACCACGACGCCCGTGCCTGACGCCAAACTCTCCCCGCCCCGCATCCCGGCCGACGTCGTCCTTTATAACGCCCGCGCCATGAGAGTCATGAAGGATAACGGCGTCGCCATCGACGATCTCTACGCATTCGCCCTGCCCCGCCTCGCCGAATGGCAGTTGCCCGCCAACGTGCATTTCACCGATGCCGGCTCCGAAGCCCTCGGCAAGGAGGCCGCTCGCGTCATCGCCGAGGCATTGAAGAACCCGGCGAAGTAAACGGAGCGCCCAATCGCATGGGGCGAGAAAGACAAACCCGGCTCGGGCCGCTTCGCCTACATCGACACCCGCAAGACCGGCGGCATCTACATCGAACTCCTCTGGAGCTATCGCGCCTGACAGGTGGGGCGGACTTCAGTCCGCGAAGGGCTTCAGCCCGCGCCTGGCTTACTTCCGCGTCCGGGGCGTCGCCTTGATCCGGGCAATCTCGCCCAGCATCGCTTTGACCCGTTCAGGATGTTTCGCCGCCAGGTCGTTCTTCTCTCCGATATCTTCGGCCAGGTTGAACAACTGAGGCGTTTCACTGTTGCCCAACTCATTGCCGGTCAGGTTGGTCTTCGGACCCCTCCTCGCCTCGATCACCTTCCAGTCGCCTTGAATCAAGGACAGCCCGCCGGCGTGTTCGACCAAGTGGTCGCGGCCCTGTTTGGACTGCCCCAGCAGCGCAGGCAGGACATCGAAGCTATCGGGTGCGGCGTCTTCGGGCAACTTCTGCCCGGCCAGTCCAGCCACCGACGACAGAAGGTCGATCTGGCTCAGCAGCGCATTCGACTCGCCCGGCTTCACCTTGCCCTTCCACGACACCACGAACGGCACGCGCGTGCCGCCGTCATACATTGAATACTTGCCGCCGCGCAGCGCTCCCCTGGGTTTGTGACTGCCCAGTTTTTCCACCGCATCGTCCTTATACCCGTCATCGACCACCGGCCCGTTGTCGCTCGAAAAGACGACCAGCGTGTTCTCCATCAGCCGATTCCGCTCCAGCGTGTCGACGAGCTGGCCGACCGACCAGTCCAGCGACAGGATGGCGTCGCCCCTCGGGCCCATGCCCGTCTTGCCGGCGAAGCGCTTGTGCGGCACCCGAGGCACATGGATGTCGTGTGTCGAGAAGTAAAGGAAAAACGGATTGGCCTTGTGGTTATTGATGTAGGCCACCGCCTTCTCCGTGATCCGGTCTGCCATATCCTCGTCTACCCAACGCGCCGATTTGCCGCCCGTCATATAGCCGATGCGGCTGATGCCGTTCACGATCGTCATGTCGTGGCCATGGCTGGGGTGCATCTTGAGCAGTTCGGGATTGGCTTTACCCGTCGGTTCGTTGCCGATGGGTTTGGTGTAATCCACCTGGATGGGATCGCTTGGATCAAGGCCGACGACGCGGCCGTTCTCTGTATAGACGCAAGGGACGCGGTCGCCCGTGGCCGGAATCAGGTACGAATAGTCGAACCCGATCTCCTTCGGGCCCGGCTTGATTTCGCCGTTCCAGTCGATGTTGCCGGCGCCCAGGCCCAGGTGCCATTTGCCGACCACGCCGGTCTGGTAGCCTGCCCGTTTGAGCATCGACGGCAGCGTGTAGCGGCCAGCTTCAATGATCATCCGCGCATCGCCCGGCAACACGCCCGTACCTGGTTTGCGCCAGGCGTATTCGCCGGTCAACATGGCGTAGCGCGACGGGGTGCAGGTGGCCGAGGGCGAATGGGCATGGGTGAAGCGGATGCCGGATGCGGCCAGCCGGTCGATATTGGGCGTCCTCACGCGCTGGGCGCCATAGCAGCTGACATCGCCGTAGCCGAGATCGTCGGCATACATGATGACGATGTTCGGCGGGCGGTTGGCCGCATAGCCGCGGCTGGTTGAGACCAGCGGCAGCGCTGAGGACAGAAACTGGGTCCGGGTCATTCGCATGGGTCATTCCTCATCTGCCGGAAATCAAGTCACGGATTCCGGCCGCGCGGTCCGATTCGGCACGATTCCCAGATTACCGCAGCAGGAGGATCGACGAGATAAGCGTCATCGCCACCACCAGCGCCTCAAAGACTTTCATGGGAATGTGATTGACCACCCACCGCCCAGTCAACGCTCCAAGGACGACAGCCGGGACCATCATCAGGTCAAACGTCAGTGAGGGCCGCGTGATGAGGCCGTGATAGAGGTAGACTGGCACTTTTGTCAGATTGACGAAGAAAAAGAACCACGCGCCCGTGGCGATGAACTCCTCTTTCGACAGGCGCTTGCTCAACAGATAGAGGTTCATCACCGGGCCGGCGGCGTTGGCGACCGTGGTCGCGAATCCGGCCAGCCCGCCATACAGAACCGGGTGGGGTTGGACGGCCACGCCCTTCCTGACGTGTTGGCGCCAAAGGTAGACGGCCATCATCGCCAAAACGATCACCGCCACCATGGGCCGGATGTGGCGTTCATTCAAATTCAACGCCAGAGCCCCGCCAACCAGTCCGAGCAGGACCCAGGGCGCGAGCGAAAACAGTTTCCACGCCGAAGCGTGTTTGCGCCAGTAATAGACGGCGAAAAGATCGGCCGTGATCAGCACGGGCAGCAGGTATCCAGAGCTATGGCGGGCGTCGCCAATGGCGATGACCATCAACGGGACCACCATCGCGCCCAGGCCTGGCACACCCGTCTTGGCCACACCGACGAAGAAGGCGCAGAGCACGCCGAGCATCCACTGCCAAGTTGCGAGTTCGGGCATCAGGAGGTTATTTCTTGAAGGGATTCTCGTACCAGAAGACGCCCAGGTTGCCGGTCTCTTCGCAAGAGATGGCGTCGAGGTCGCCGTCGCCATCCACATCGAACAGTTCAACGAGATCGAACTTCGTGCCCTGGCCTCCCGATATGTCATGCGCCACCCACTTGCCCTCGACCAGCTTCAGATAGCCCGCGCCGATGCCGCCCTTCCTGGTCTGCTCGCAGGTGAAGACGATCTCCTTGCGGCGGTCGCCATCGAGATCGCCGGCCCTGATGGCTTTTGCTGTGCCGGCGTTGGGAGGCATGGGGATGGAATGGGTCTCCCACTTGAGACCGGATTTGTCGAGACGGCGGAACCAGAGGATTTCGCGCGGCTTGACCGCGGCCAGCACGTCTTCGAGACCGTCGCCGTCAACGTCGGCCGCATCGAGAAACATCACCTCGCGACCGGGCGCGCCGATGGGATGCTCCGCCCATGGTCCATCGACGCCGGCTTGGCCGAGCGGATTTTTCAGCCAGAAGACGCCGCTGCGCTTACCCTTGCGGTCGCTGAACAGAATGTCCTCGACGCCGTCGCCATCCATGTCGCGCGAGATGATCGACATGATCCAACCGACTGGCCGCAGGGCATGCCACTTCCAATCCTGAAGCGCGCGAAACTTCGGCGGCGCTTGGAACCAGCCGAGTTCGGCGCCCTCATTCTTGCCGCCCGCCACGAGATCGACACCAAACCGCCCATCAACCTGCATTGGCGTGGCGAACATCCATTGGAACCGGTTCATGGAAGCGGGCAGCGGCTCGGTCTTCCAGGCGCCTTCCCGCGTAGGCTGGCGCGGACCCCAATGGACGAACATCGAGCGGGTCTTGCCCTCGGCCGAGGTGACGACATCAAGCGAGCCATCCGAATCGAGATCGACGAAAACGGCATCTTCCACCGACGGAACCTCGCCAACCGTAACCTGAGGCCAAGGCAGGCGGACGCGCTGCCGCTGCGGCATCAGGTAGACGCGCACGACGCCGCCCTCTTCCCAGCCAGTAACGATGTCGGGCAACCCATCATGATTGACGTCGGCCAGACGAACGCCATCCGCGCCCTTGGACGACGAGTCGATCGTGTGGCGCACCCAGCCCGCGGGCCGGTCCTGGGCGGAAGAGAGCAGGCACAAAGTGGCGAGCAGGAGAGCTTTCATCGGGGTTGATTCCATTGTCGCCGAGTGGACATCGTGGCGTTTGTCGCGCGAGCGAAAGCCTGCACCCGTTATGCTGAGTTCATGCCTCAAGGACGAGGAACGATGACACGCCACTACTCACTGGTGATCGAAGGAGAAGAGGGCAGCTACAGCGCCTATGTTCCGGAGTTGCCGGCAATCCTCGTTACAGGCAAGGCGATGGACGAGTTGACCAGCCGCGCGGCAGAAGCGATCAAGCTGTACTTGAGCACTACCCGAGAGGATCCCTCCCCGACCGCAGTCACGTGCGAGATCGAAGTCGAACTGCCAGCGTGAGGTCCGATCCCGCAAGGTCAAGACAAGCGGCCGAAGACCATGCGGCCAAGGTCGTCACCGAGACGCTGAGCCGCTTCCGGGTCAGTCTCGTCGCGGAATCGCTCGGCCAAGGCAAGAAACTCCGCTTCTTTACGATGGTCCATCTCGGCGCCATCCTTCGCTGGTTCCATGGACTTCTCCATGAGACCAGTTTGCACGAGGTTGGCGTGGGCTCAAAAGCTACCGCAGTTGCTTGTTAAAGAACTCGAGCGTCCTCTGCCAAGACAGCTTCGCCGCAGCTTCGTCATACCGCGGCGTGGTGTCGTTATGGAATCCGTGGTTGGTGTTCTCGTAGATGTAGGCCGTGTAGGGGATCTTATTCGCCTTCAGCGCCTCTTCGTAGGCGGGCCAACCGGCGTTCACCCGCGTGTCCAGCGAGGCGTAGTGCAGCAGCAGAGGGGCCTTGATCTTCACGGCATCGGCCGCCGGGGCTTGGCCGCCATAGTAGGGCACTCCGGCAGCGAGGTCCGCACCCATCAACACGGCCAGAGTGTTCACCATGCCGCCTCCGAAGCAGAAGCCGACAGCGCCCACCTTGCCGTTTGAATCCGGCCGGTTCTTGAGCCAGTAAGCGGCGGCGAGGAAATCGGCCGTCATCTTGTTGCGGTCCACTTTCGGGAAGACCTCGCGGGCCTTGTCCTCGTCGCCCGGATAGCCGCCGACGCTGGTCAGTCCGTCGGGAGCGTAGGCGATGAACCCGGCCGTGGCGAGACGGCGGGCGACATCTTCGATATACGGGTTCAACCCGCGGTTCTCGTGGATCACAAGGACTGTGGGCAACTTACCGGACGACTTCGCGGGCCGGGCGAAGTGGCCCTTGATCGTGCCATTACCCTTGGGCGAATCCACCGTCACGGTCTCCACAATAATGCGCTTGTCGTCCTTCGGAACCTGCTGCGCCCAGGCGAAATTGGGCGTGAGACTCTCGAGGATGGCGGCGGCGGTGAGTCCGCCGACGGCGTACTTCTGCGCGCCATCGAGGAATTCACGGCGGGGGATGTCGCCGTGGACAAACTTGTCGAACAGGTTCAATAGTTCCTGCGGGTAGTCGGATGCTCTTTTTCGTTCCATGCGTGTGCCTCTCTGAATGTGGATGAGGACAGCATGGCTTTAGAGTCAAGGAATCTAGGGAGGATGCAATCCAACCGGGAGGCGCGCACCACTCATACCGCTTCGGGGACTAATAAGAAAGGGACGGGCCCCTTTGCAGTGGAGTCCCGTCCCTTGGGTTGTCCTGCGCCGTTACACGCGGCTCAGGGTTAGTTGACCACGAGTTCGTTGCGGACCTCGAAAGCGCCGAAAACGCCGTTGGCGACAATGCCCGCGATGTTGCGGTCCATCTCGTTCATGACCTTGCCCTTCAGCGTCAGCTTGCCGTTATCCACCAGTAGATGGATCGCGGGCTGGGATCCCAGCGAGTATCGGCTGAGAACCGGGTGGTTGTAGATCGCCCTCAATGTTGCCATCCGGATCCGGTCATCGAAGGGGGACAGCGGCAGTACGCGGATCTGGTTCTCCACCTTCTCCACGCCTTCCAGTGTCTTCACCCGGCGTTCGGCCTCGTCCCGGAGAGTTGGCCGGTTCACCTCGCCTAATAGCGTCACCGTGCGCCCGTCGAGCTTGAACGCGACGTAGTCAAAAACGCTGTAGTAAGGCATCATCGCCAGTTCGTGTCTCACCTGTTCGGTCAGCTTCCCAGTGACGCTGGCCTGCGAGGTATTGTTTGTAGGTTGAGCGAAGGCGGTCGCCGCCATTGCGGCAATCGCAAACAACTTCATGCGAATCCCATGTTTCATGATCAGCCTCCTGCACCACAGATGGATGAGAACCTAAAGAGGTTCCAAAACTCTACCAAAGAGTCTGGCTAGCGCTTCCCTCTCCGCTGTCCCTGACCCGTGCCGCCGCCCGTGCCAGGCGTGTGCTGCGGACCGGACCCATCCTGTGAACCCAGTTTCTTGCCCTGCTTCTTGCCTTGGCCCTGGCCCTGACCCTGTCCCTGCGTGGGCGGCACGGTCGGAGCCTGCGCGTAAACAGAGGCGACGCCGAAGGCCGCCAGTGCGAGAGTTGCGAGTGTCTTTTTCATTTGGGAGGCTTCCTTTTGGCCTCGCCGTTCATGAATGCACTTTTCGCGCCAAGCAATCAACGCGTTTTATTTCAATGCGTTACATGTAGATGGTCAGCGGCGCCGGTGCAATCCTACCGTGCAAGCCGCGCAAGACGTGCAGCCTATCTCAGCCCGCGCCGCGGATTTACCAGGAGAGCAGTTCTTCCGCCGCCGCCTGGATATCGCCCGTTTGGGGCAGGATGG
>CAZLDN010000074.1:6160-24234 GCA_964558355.1 uncultured Candidatus Solibacter sp. | reverse complement strand
AAGAGGAAATGTTTGGGAGAAAATCTAGTCAAAGGCCAAACGCCAGGCCCCCGGCTTTGCCGGGGGATAATTACTGTAGTGTCCAATAAATAGATGGACAGTCTGGAGGCCAGACTGCATAATAAATCATGCCCCGCAAAACCACCCCGCCTGTTTTGTCCGAGGACCAGTACAAGCAGATCGAGCAGTGGGTCGCGGCCTTGGGAACACCGCGGCAAGTTGCGCTCCGCTGCCGGATCGTTCTCGCCGCGTCTCGCGGTCAGCCCGAGGCGGCGATTGCTGCGGAGATGAACGTCAATCGGAAGACCGTGCGTCTGTGGCGCCAGCGGTTCCTGGCAAAAGGGCCGTCCGCATTGTGGGAGATCGCGCCGGGCCGGGGTCGCAAAGCAACCTATAGCCCAGAGCAGATTAAAGCTGTTATTGACGCTACTTTGCAGTCTAAGCCACAAGCGAACACGCACTGGAGTTGCCGGCTCATGGCGGCAACTCAGGGCATGAGTAAGTCCACGGTCAGTAACGTGTGGCGAAGCCATAACATCAAGCCGCATCGCACCGAAACGTTCAAGCTGTCACGGGACCCGAAGTTCTTGGAGAAACTCACCGACGTTGTGGGGCTGTACCTGAATCCGCCAGACAAGGCCGTTGTGCTTTGCGTGGACGAGAAGAGCCAAATACAAGCATTGGACCGCACCCAGCCAGGGCTGCCGTTGAAGAAGGGACGCTGCGGTACGATGACGCATGACTACAAACGGAACGGGACGACGACCCTTTTCGCCGCCCTCGATGTGCCGCGGGGCAAAGTCATCGGGAACTGTCACAAGCGCCACCGGCATCAGGAGTTTCTGAAGTTTCTCCGCCGCATCGTGCGGGAGTTTCCAGGCAAGGCGTCTCTGCATCTGGTGATCGACAATTACGGCACTCATGGTACTCCTGAAGTCAAAGCTTGGCTCAAGAAGAATCCCCGTTTTGTTCTGCATTATGTGCCCACCAGGTGCAGTTGGTTGAACCTCATCAAGCGCTGGTTTGGCGAGTTGACCAACAAGCGTATCCGGCGCGGATCCTTTCACGGCGTTGATGATCTGACCGCCGCCATTGACGAATTTCTGGCAGCTTGGAACGAGAAGCCGAAACCGTTTATCTGGACAGCCAAGGTCGACTCGATCCTTGCCAAACTCGCAAAATGCCGACAAACCCTCGAACAGATCCAACCCGGCTGTACCGTCCCAAAGACCCGCAAACGAAAGGCCAGCTAATTCTTGGACACTACACTAGCGTATTACATACGCACGGATTCGCGCTTCAAAAAAGAGAACCGGCCGATTTCTCACCTCATACGTCGCACACCCGGTTTGGACGCCGCGCTTGATCTCTGACCCACGTCCGGTTAATGATGACTGGGAACCCATCACATGGAGGTGTTCGTGACGCGACTTCTGATCGTATTGGCTATGGCGCCGGTTCTCTTGGCCCAGCAGCAGTGGGTGAACCCGTTGAAGGCCGCTCTGAAAGAGGGCAAGCCCGTCGTCGGGCTGACGATGACGGTGCCCAGCGCCGACGTGGCCGTGCAGGCGGCATCGCTGGGATTTGACTTCCTGTGGATCGAGATGGAACACAGCCCGATCACGCTCGAATCGGCGCGCAACATCATCCTTGCCACGCGCGGCACCGGCATCGTGCCGCTGATCCGCGTTCCGGTGAACGAATTGTGGACGGCCAAGCGGGCGCTGGACATAGGCGCGCTTGGCGTGATCTTCCCGTTCACATCGACGCCCGAGTTGGCGCGCCAGGCGGTGGCGGCATGCAAGTATCCGCCGAAGGGCAAGCGCGGCGCGGGTCCGGGTCTGGCGACGCTTCGCTGGCCCGCGCCCGAGGGCTACGCGAACTTCGCCGACGAGAACGCCATGGTGGTCATCATCATCGAGCAGAAAGAGGCCGTCGACAAGATCGACGAGATCATGGATGTGCCGGGCATCGATGTCGTCTTCATTGGTCCCAACGACCTGTCGCACTCGTATGGCGACCGCGGCCGCATGACGCCACAGGTGCAGGCGGCGATGGCCAAGGTGGTCGAAGCGGGCAGGAAGCGCGGCATTCCGGTAGGGCGGACGTCGAGCGCCGCCGACATCAAGACCCACATCGAGCAGGGTTATCGGTTTTTCCAGGCGTCCAGTGAATTGGCTTTCATCGCGACTGGCGCCCGCCCGCTGCTCGATGCGGCGGGCAAGAAGGGGCCGGATCCCAAGACCCGGCCACTATATTGAAGATCGAAGGGAGACTGTCATGAATAAACTACTCGCGCTCCTGCTGTTGACGGGGCTGACGATGGCGGGGCAGGGAAGAAAAGTGGTACTGACGATGCCCGGACCGCCTGGCTCGGAGTTCACCGCGTCGGAGATTGAACAATTGAGGCAGGCCGCGCCCGGGTTGCGGCTGGTGCTGCCGCCTGCCGACAGGCTGCAGGAAGAGATCGCCGATGCCGAAGCCGTCGTGGGGCCGCTCGCTCCGCGCCTGCTTGTCGACGCGAAGAAGTTGAAGTGGCTGCAAGTGCCGTCGGCGGGCGTCGAGGGGTATTTGAGAGACGCTTCGTTCAAGTCCGGACCGGTTGTCTTGACCAACGGCAAGATCGTGCAAGGCCCCGAGATTGCCGACCATGCCATGGCGCTGTTGCTTGCTTTGACGCGGCAGCTCAATCGCTCGGTGACGGCCAAGACGACCGAAACATGGGGCGGGCGCGGCATCCCGCTCGTCGAACTGCGCGGCAAGACCGCGGTGGTCATTGGCGTCGGCGGCATCGGTACGCAAATCGCCGTGCGCGCCCATGCGTTTGGAATGAAGGTGTATGGAGTCGATCCGAAAGACGCGCCACTGTTGCCGTTCATCGAGAAGATGGTCACGCCGGACCGCTTGGACGAAGTGCTGCCGATGGCCGATGTTGTCTTTATCTCTGTTCCTCATACGGAGAAGAGCGAAAAGATGATGGGTCCGAAACAGTTCAGCCTCCTGAAACGCGACTCGTATTTCATCGCCGTTTCGCGCGGCAAGATCTACGACATGAACGCTCTGGTGCAGGCGCTGGATTCCAAGCGCCTGGCCGGCGCTGGCGTCGATGTCACCGACCCCGAACCCCTGCCGAAGGGTCATCCGCTATGGAAGTTCGACAACGTGGTGATCACGCCCCACGTCGCGGGACGGAGCGACGGCGAACATGCGCGCTACTTCGAGTTGTATCGGGAAAACCTGCGCCGCTTCGACCGCGGAGAGCCGCTTCTCCACGTCGTGGACAAGCAGAAGGGCTACTGAGAATTCACTGTTCCTGTGATCAACCAGGGAGCGGCAGCATGAGGACACATGATGATAAGGCCCGTTGAGATCACCCAACTCGGCGCGCCGTGCTACCGCTCCCCGTTTGCCGACCGCGCCCGCGGATCCCTTGATCTTGCGCGATTCAAGTCCGACTCCGATTGCGTCCCGCTCCACCTGACCCATTACGAGGGCCTTCCGCCCGCCGGCCAGTCCTACTTCGAAGTCGCCGGCCCCAGGGAGAACATCTTTTTCAATCCCGCCGCCACCAAGGCTGGCATCGTCACCTGCGGCGGCCTCTGCCCAGGGCTGAACAACGTTATCCGCTCGATCTTCCTTGAACTCCATTACCACTACAAGGTGTCCGAAGTCCTCGGCTTCCAGTACGGTTACCAGGGCCTCAACCCCTCGTCCGGCTACCCGCCAGTGAAGTTGGAATCGGGTGCGGTCTCCGACATCCACGAATCCGGCGGAACCGTTCTCGGCACTTCACGCGGACCCCAGGACCCGCGTGTCATGGTTGATTATCTGAAGCAACTCGGCGTCTCGATCCTGTTCCCCGTCGGCGGCGACGGCACGCAGCGCGGCGCCCTCGCCATCCACGAAGAGGCCCTGCGCCAGGGCTATCCGCTCGCCGTCGCCGGCGTCCCCAAGACCATCGACAACGACATCCAGTACGTCAGCCGGACATTCGGCTTTAATACCGCCGTCGATGATGCCCGCGACGTCATTGATCGCGCTCACAACGAAGCCCGCGCGGTCATCAATGGGATTGGACTCGTGAAATTGATGGGTCGCGATTCTGGCTTCATCGCTGCCAGTGCCGCGCTCGCCAGCGGCGAAGTCAACTACGTCCTGATTCCGGAAATTGCCTTCGATCTCGAAGGCCCGCGCGGATTGCTCGCTGTCCTTGAGCAGCGCCTGTTGCTTAAACGTCACGCCGTCATCGTTGTCGCCGAGGGCGCAGGCCAGCACCTCATCCCGCGTGAATCCGCCGCCACGGACGCCTCCGGCAACATCCTCCACGCCGACATCGGAATCTTCCTTCGCGACTGCTTCCGCCAGCACTTCGCCGCACGCCAGACGCCCGTCAACGTGCGCTACATCGACCCCAGCTACATCATCCGCGGTCAGATGGCCAACACCGAGGACGCCGTTCTCTGCGACCGCCTCGCCCGCCACGCCGTTCACGCCGCCATGGCCGGCAAGTCCGGCCTCATCATCGGTCTTCTCCACGATCGTTTCATCCACGTGCCCGTTGGTCTGGCCAGTCAGGGCCGAAAGAAGGTCGAACCATCCAGTTCCCTCTGGAACGCCGTTCTCTCTTCCACCGGCCAGCCGCTGTCCTTCGTCAACGCTGGCTGAGGACAGTTCTACAGCCGCATCGTCACCGTCAAATTCCGCCCTGGCCGCGTACCCGTGCCCGTCGGCACCGACAGTACGTCAAGCGTGATCTCCGATCCCGCCAGCAGTCTGCCCAGCGCTGCTCCGCTCATCACCTGGCTCGTCCTGTTGCCGTTCGCGATCGCAACATCGCAGTATGCGAGTCCGTTCACTCTCACCCGCAACGCGATGTCCCCGCCCACCGGCGCCTCGGCCACTGTTGCCCGAACCTCCGCCACTGACCGGTTCTCTTCAACCACAAGCGGCGGCGCAACCGACGTCTCGATCGCCAGATCGCCTTCCACCTGCACCGTGAACTGCCCGCCGGCGAACGTCCTCAGCCCTCTGTCCACGAACCCCGTGTAGCACGCCACCGCTGTCGGACTGTCGCCGATCCGGTTCGTCACATAGAACTCCGCCGCGCCGATCCTCGCGCTCTTCAGCGTGATCGGCAGCGCATAGCTCCCGCTCGCGCTACTCCCGAAGAAGTCCTTCTGGAACGGAGCCACCACCACCAAGCGCTTCAGCGTCTCCGCCGCTGTGCCCATCGAGTGCGGCGCGGCCGTGCTCTTCAGCGCGCCGCGCTCCACCCGCATCACCTGCCCGCCCAGCGTGACCTCCACCGCCCGCATCAACTCCCTGTCCACCTGCAACAGGTCGCCCACCACCGCGCTCGATGCCGGATCCAACGCGATCCACTCTTCTTCCGCGCTCACGCTACCCGCCAAACCCACGGCGCAGCTCGCACCCGACTCGTCGGCGTACCGGATCACCAACGTGCCCGACTCCACCGTCGTCGTGTTCTCAAGCGTCTCAAATCCGATACCCGTCAGCCACAACTCGCCCGATGTTGCCGGCGCCAACGAAAATACCGGCTCCGGCGGCGTGTCCCTGTCGCCGCCAGCCATGCCGCCCACTTTGTGCCTGTGCAGCGGGCTGATCTCGGCATCGGTCTCGCTGTCCTGCACGTTCGCCGCTCTGCCGCTGATCTGGACGTACACATCCGGCCGGTTCGGCGTTTCGAACTGCGCCTCGTCGGTTCTCGTCGCCGCGCCAAACCGCCATGCCGGCTCGGCCACGACAAACTCGCTCGTCCCATCCGGCGCCGTCGTCCACGCCGTCTGTAACTCGAACGTATTTTGGTCGTGCCCCAGCACAACCCGCTCCTGGCCCGCGCCCTTGCCTTGTGTGATCCGCACCACCGACGATCGGAATTCGTTCGGCGTCATCGACAGTCCAACACCCGTCAACGCCGTCCCGCCCGCGGCCGCCACCGCCGTCTCCGGCATCAACTCCGTCCGCCAGTAGAAGTTCGCGTGATCGAAGTTCGCGTCCACAGGCAATGCGCTCTGCGCCGCCAGTCCCGTGTCCGTGAACATCGCCTGCACCTGCGCCACTTGCGCTATCCGCAGCAGCCTCGAAGGACTCGTCCCCCGGTACACTCTGAACCCCGCCGTGCCCGCTCCGAAACTCAACTCCCGCGGCGTCACCTGGTTCGTCGAGCCCGCCGGCACGCTGGCCCTCACCACAAAACTCAGTTCGGTCTCCTTCAAACTGGCATCCAAAGCGCTCACTGCGTAGTACCAGCTCTGCCCGCCCTCCAGCGTGCCGCCCGTTGTCTGGACCAGCGGCGACAACCCCACGATCGGCACTGACGCCGCCGACGCCTCCGCTCGATCCGGCTTCGTGTATCGCACCTTCAGCCGCACCGAATTGCCCGCCTCATCGGCCAACTCTTCCACTACGTCGAACATCGCCCGCTCATGCTCATCCAGGCTCACGCCCGTGATCGGTCTTGGTGTCAACCCCCATCGCCCGTTCACCCTGCGCCGCTCTTCCGTCTCTGCCCATCCCGCGGCCAGCAACTCGTACCACTCGTCTTCATGCCGCTGTGCCACGATCCGCGTCGTGATGTAGTTCTCGCTCGGCGACATCTTCACAATGCGGAACAGCGCTCTCTCCAACCCTTCCTTCAAGTAAGTCAGACTGATCAGGTCCCCCGGCCGCAGCCCCAGCGCGTGTGTGCCCGTGTCGAACTCCACATATTGATTCCCGCGCAGCGACTTCATCAAGTGAAACCGCGTCACCCTCGCCGCCTGGTCGAAATGCGGCAACCCCAGTGCCGGCACTGTTGCGCTCAACTCCTGCCCCGCCGCCAGTACATCGTCCAGATCCAGCAGCGACACGCTGTCCTGCTGGTACTCATTGAAGCTGTTCTGAAACTCCACGCTCCACCGGTTCGGACTCTCCGCCGTCGAACGCGCCCACAGCCGCAGCGCCGGCTCTCCGTTCGCTCTCCGCAGAATCCCTGTCGTTCCGTTCGTCCCGTCGCCAAACTCATACGCCGGCCACCCGCCCGCCAGCGTCTCCGTGCTGTTCGAACACTCCGGCTTCACCGCCTGTTGCCTTCCGATCGTGTCCTCCGGCGTCAATTGAAGCCGGCCATCCGCGCCGAACGTCAGCATCAGTGCAGCGCTCGTCCTGATGCCCCTGACGATCTCGGCCGCGCTCTTCCGCTTCAGCAGCGCCAGATTCACTTCAAACTTCGGCGCCGTCCGCGTATTGCCGAACGAATCCTGAACCTCGATCAATTCATCGCAATTCATCGCCGCCGCCGCGAAGCTCTCCACGTTCAACTCGCTCAATTTCCATCCCGACCTTCTCAGCACGTCCAGCAACACCCAACTCGGGTTCCTCGTGAACGCCTTGCCCAGCGCGCCGCCATCGGTCCCGTACCGCTCAAGCTTCATCCCGTCGGCCAGCACTTCGATCTTTGGAATACTCTGCCCGTTGCTCAGCCTGTTCGGAATCGCCACCGCCGCCACGGCCATGCTTCCGTGCGGGTCCCCGATCGGCTCTCCCGCGCCATCCGCGAAGTTCAGGTTGAACCCGCCATTGCGCTCGCCCAGGTTGACCACGTTGTACCAGCCCGTCGCGCCCATGTCCTTGCCCGTCTCGCCCGCCGGAATCTCCACGCCGTTCGCGACAACCTTGTGCACGAACGACATCTCCCCCGACCCCAACAGCACTTCGCAGTGCGTCAAATTCCCGTCGCTGCGCGCAAACACCACCGGCGGCTGATACCAGTTCGTCCCATAAACCAACGGCACGACGTCGTTCGACTTCGCCCGGTTATCCAGCGCCTCGCTCAGCGCCGCCTCCCGGTCTCCATGCGCCCTCGCCAGAGCGCTAGGAGGCAGAAACTGAAATCCCCCAAACCGCGCCGTCGGCCTCGCCAGCGCATCTTCCGCATACATCCCGCGCGCCTGGCAATCCGTCTTCGTATACCCACACCCCGTATACGGCCCCTCCGCGCCGCTCGTCCCGATTCCATTCACAACGTCCGGCGAATACCCGCAGCCGTGGAACGGCGAATACGCTCCTTCCACGCCCCCGTTGGCCGCTTCTTCCCGCTGCGCCGCGGTCGCCGGAAACGCCCACGGGCACCTCGGTTGAATTCTCAACTGCGGCAGATTCACCCGCTGCAAACCAAGCCTGCTCGTGAAACTCACCCGCGCGAACGTCTCGGCAATCTCCTCCGGCGGATTGGCCGCACCCAGAAACACGGTGATCGGCTCGGTCGCCGGCGTCCCCGTCTCAATCTCGATGAACGCCATTCTCACCGTCAGCTTCGCGCCCTTCAGGCCCACGGCCCGCTCAAGCTGCGATACGTACCCATCGACGTTGTCCAGCGTCGCGACGAACCGCCCCGCCGCATCCACGCCGTCTTCCGATCCCGCCCGCAGCTCGAACGTGTTGTGCTTCAGCACCCGCGCCGCGTAGCTCTCGCCGCCTACCGTCGCACGGTGCGTCGCCCATCGTTCTGTCCTGCCGTCCTTCAGTTGGCAGTCGAACAGCAACACCGCTGATTCCGGCGCCTCGGAACGTTTCATGTCGTGGATGTTTTCCATCTCTTATTCCTCCCACGGGCTCACGATCGCCACTTCGCACGCATACAATTCCGGACCTTCCGCCTCGATGTTCAATTCATCGCCATCAAATCTCGCTCTCGGATACCATCCGCCCCGCCCTCGGTTTCGCTTGTACTCCGACGGCGCCATCTGCGCCTCGACCTGCGGGCCGTACACTTCAATCGCGAAACCCGCCTCCGCTGCAATCCTGAATTGCACCGGTGCCGCCCCGCCCGCCCCGCTCGCCCACGCCTGCCGCCATTCGCCACTTAACTCCACAGTCTGTTCCACACCGCCGATGCTCAACCTCGCCCTGCCCCCAGTCACCGCCCTCACCCACGCGCTCAAACAGTAGTTCATCGTCTCCGGGACAGCCAGCGACTGCGAAACGCCGCTCCATCCCGCACTCGCATTCGTCACGCTGAATGCCTCCGGCTGCCCGTCCAAGCCAATCAGCCCGCCCGTCACCGTCACTCCCGCGCCCCGCTCCCAATGCGTGCTTTCGCCGTCGTCCGTCGCCGCCAGCAGATTCGCCGGCGGGTCCACGAACATGAAGCTCCGCCTTCTGCCTTCGACCTCCTGGAACAACGCTTCGATCGCCGCGCTCTCGCTTTCCGTCAGCCCCGTGAGAACCATCTTCCATCTCACTGTGCTGCCGGCCGCATCGAACGCCGTGCGTCTTTCGCCGCCTGGCGTCTCGCTCGCCGCGGTCCGCATCGACAATGTCCGCGTCATCGGGTACTGCCCCGCGCTGCCGCTCTCCAGTTGCGGGAAGTGTGTCATCTCAGTCCAGTTCCTCCACGATCTTCAGTTCCGCCCGCCCATCGCCCAGCCCTGCCAGGCGCGCCTCGAAATCCTCGCCCTCCAACCTGCATCGCTCATGTCTCACGCCCGTCCTCGGGTCCGTGAACGCGAATATCCCAGCCTCGCCCCGCACCGTCTCCGCCAACTCGCTCACCCTCGCCAGTTCGCCCTCGTCGAGTTGCGTCAGCCTCACCGTCCACCGCCTCCGCCCGCGCCGCATCTTCAGCGTCTGTTCGCCTCCATCCACATAGCGCAGCACCCGCGTCCGCGTCCGCCATCCGCACTCCAACCCGTCCTGGGCCAGCGCGCCTGTCTTGAGTACCGGGAATTCCGCCACATCTGCCTCCTTACACTTCGCGCATTACATCGCCCAGCCCATGGCTCTCGAGCAATGCCTGCTTTACGGCTGACGCGATTTCATCCCTGTGGTCCAGAAACGACCGGCTGTCGATCGTCTGCACCTGCACCACCACCGGCGTCGCTGCGAACCTCTCCACCGCCCGCGGCAACCCGCTCGCCGAATAGTCGATCTCGCCCATCCCCCATCCCGTCCGCTCCGCCACCCCGCCCTGATACTTCATCGCCGCCGGCCGTTCGACCTTCGCCAGCGTCGGCGCCTCCTCCGCGCTGCCTCCCCCAAACAGCTTCATCAGTCCCGCCACGATCGGATTCAGATTCGCCAGCGACCCCAACTTGCCCGTCAGCGTCTTCACGCTCTCCGTCGTCGAGTTGCTCGCGTCAGCTACCGTCGTGCTCGACGTCTTTCCCACCGTCGCCTGCGTCCCGAGGGTCCCCGCGCCGCTCTCGCTCCTGACCTCTTGAACCGCCGCCACGCCCGCCAACTTCAGCCCGCTCGCATAACCCGCCTCCTCCGCCGACCCCGCCAGCCGCTCCGCCAGCGCTTCCAGCGTTCGCCGGCTCTCCGTCTCACGATCTGTCGTGCTCATGCGTCTCCTTCTCCATCTCCCCGCTCAGCAGCGCCATCGCCTCGGCATCGCGCGCCCGCATCTCGCCCACGCCCCGCGTGTGCCGCCACACCGCCCACATCTCCAGCCACGCCTCGCTCGCCCCGCTGATCTCGCTTCGCGGACACCTCTCCGCCATCACGACCTTGCGCGCCCACACCATCTTCGGAGCCAATCCCGCCAGCGCTTCCGCCGGTACCCAGCCGCACCTCCGGCGCTTCTCCAGCCCCTGTCTTCTGCATGGTTCGCACTCCCACCCGGCTGGATTCGACAGGGCGAAGTGGAAGGCGAGTCTCAGTTTTTTCTTTCTTGCTCCGTCAACTGGCAGTCACGCCGGATCTGTTCCGCGATCTCCCTGCACAACTCCTCCGGACCCGCTTCGATCAGGCTCCGTACACTCGCCGCCTCGCCGTCGATCTTCAACCCCGCCACTTCCAGCAGCCCCCAATCGAGCAGCATCCGGTCGGCGTCCACTGCCATCAACGCCGCTTCCATCTGCTCCTCTGCCTCTCCTGACGCCGCGTGAAAACGCGCCCTGTTCAGCATCGTCCTCACGCGCCCCGTCAGGTCCGCCCGCCTGGCCAGCGTCATTTTGACCGTCTTGTACTTCACCCCCGGCGCCTTCTCAGACTCGCGCCACAACGCGCTCTCCCACTCCACCGGCTCAGCCGAACGTGACATAAATCTCGTCCTCCACCGTGCCCTGCGCCCGCGACGCCTTGAACCGCCATCGCAGCCTGTTCTCGTCGTCGATGAACTCCGGCACTTCCGGTACGAAACTCTTCACGTACACCCCGCACAACTCGCCCTCGGCCTCGCCCAGTTGCATGAAGCATGAGATCGGCGACCGCTGCCGCGCCGCCTGGTACAACTCGTCGAACGACGCGTCGTCCCGGCTGTACAACTCAAACTCCACCGACACCACCCGCTCGCCCGCCACCAGGCATCGCGGCTCCAGCATCCCAAACTCGCGCCGCCTCGTCTCCAGGTTGTTCTCCACCCTGATCCGCGCCGACGTCACCGTGTGAAACCTCGACGGCCCCACGCCTACCCACGCCTGCCCCAGGTGCCCTGGCACCGGCGAGTAGTTCAGTTCGCCCAGCGCCGGCTCCGCCGGAAACTGCGTCAATCCGCCCTGTCCCGTCGTGAAACTCGCGCTGTCGAGTAGATCCGACGCAATCCCCTCAAACCCGATCTCGTGGAAATCGCCGTTCACCCGGATCTCCATCTTGTCCACCGCCGCCCCGCGCAGCAGCCTCTGCACGCTCGCATCCGGACTCCAGCAGTCGTACAGCGACACGCTCGGCAACTGCCGCGCCGGCCCGTAGCTCACCGTCGCGCCCAGCATCGACCCCGCTCCCGGAGCCGTCGTGAACGCAGCCGCCAGCACCACCGTCTGCGCGTCCGGCGTCGCCGCCACCACCCGGATCTCTCCCCCAAACGTCACCGCCATGCCTTCGCTCAACCCATGGCTCGCCGTCGTGACGATAGTTGTTCCGTTAGCCGATTGCACCGCCAGCGCCGCCGCCGCTCTCGCCGCTCCGCCCAGCGCCGCCTGGATCAGCGGCCCGTATCCCGGAGCCTGCCCGGCTTCCTCGCGGCTCACCAGGTAGGTCTCAAGCGAGAAGTCCGTCCGCCGTCTCGGCGTACCCGTCACTCCTTGCCACGTCCGTGTTCCCGTCTTGTCCCGCCTCCGCGGAATGTCGCTCTCCTGGCCCGCGCTCAGCCTAACGGCCGGAAACCGGTCCGCCGCCGTAACCGCGGCCACTGTTCCGTACACCTGCTCGATCGCGGCGTAGTACCTGTTGTCGTTCGATGAAATATAACAAGCCATGTCTTTCCCTCAATCTCAGTTCCGGCTCACTTCGAGCTCGCACTTCACCCTCGCCGTCTGCATCACATTCAACCCGCCCTTCTTCACCGCCTCGAAGCTCACCTCATACGTCCCAGGCAGGTACACTCCCTCGCCCACGCACCCCCGGCTTCTCTCAACCACGTCCGTCACCGCGTCCGCATAAAACTGCAACCGCTCCGTCAGCCCCTCCAACCGGTCCTGCGACACCCTCACTTCCACCACCACCTCAACCGTCCCCGAAAACTTCCGGAACTTCTCCGTCATCTTGTTCCGCACCTTCTCCACATACACCTGGTACGCCGGATACGCCGCCTTCCCCACCCGGTCATGCAGTTCCGCCGGAGCCTGCAACGTCCCCAGTTGCCGCTCCTCCACCAGCGCCTCGGCCTCTTCCGGCGACTCTCTCAACGCCGCGATGCTTGCCGGCAACCCTGCTGTTGGATCGGCCAGCAGCGCCCGCAGCGTCTTCACTGCTCTCTGTGTTGGTGTCGCCATCTCTTATCCCCTCCGCATCAATCGCCGGCGCGAGCAGTAATACTCGGCCTCCTGCCCGTCTTTCGGCTCGGTGCCCAACGACAGGCTGCCCGCGCTCAAAGTCCACGTCTCTCCGGCCGCCAGCGGTTCCGCGTTCTGTTTCGTCTCGTTGCCCGGAGCCTGTCCCACATACACGTTCCAGCCCGTTGCCGCTTCCGGCGCATCTTCCACGCTCTGCCTCACCGTCAACGAATGCGGCCAATCCGCCGGCACGCAGACTCCTTCGCTCGCCTCGCTCTCGGCGCCGTCCGCGCCCACCCAAGACGTCCTCACCCAGTACGTCGTCTCCGCCAGTCCACCCGCCGCAATCTCCGCCTGCGCCGTCCCGGGGCGGGCCAGTGGATTCCTCGCCATCCCCACTCCGTCTTCGAGCACCCGCTCCCCAGCCGCTCGCGCCTCTTCCTCATACGCCTTCCACCGCTCTTTGTAGCGGTCGTTCAACTGGCTGAAATAGGCGTCCCGGTATGTCATGGCCAGCGTCAGCAACAGGTGCCAGCGCTTCAGCGCCGTCGTCGCGACAACCTGGCCCAAGCTCCCGCAACCCGTCTTCCGCAACAGCGTGTCGATCTCGATCTCGATCTCGTGCCGCGCGATCTCCAGCTTCGCTGTCAGGTCCACTCCCTCTCCATGCGACACCTCCATCACCCCGCTGTCCTGCGCCTTCAGCGTCTCCATCGTGTTCAACGTGCCATCCACCAGCAACGCCATCGTCGTCTCTCCTTTAGGGTTCCTAACAAAATGTCCTCGCCACGATTTCCAGACCGCCTGCTGCCCCGCGCCTCTCGCATACGGCCAGCGAGCCGCGACAGTGCGGGAGTCCACATGGCCCCATTGGGGCCACCTAAGTTGATGAAAATGCTGACCACCGTTGCCCCACTCGCGCCAACCGCGAACGCAGAGAGCGGGTTCCTATCCGCATTTTCGACGGAGTTCCACATGGCCCCGTCGGGGCCGCCTGGCTGATGAAAAACACACCGCAAACGGAGGGCGGGTCCCCCGGCCCGCGCGGGTCCCCCTGGTCCCGCATCTGCCCGCTTAGGCTGTTTTTCGACAGTGCGGGTTCCCATCCGCATCATCGTTGGAGCGGTTGGAGGGTTGTTCCACGGCTGGTACTTAGCTCTTCCGTCCGCCGTCGTTTCTCTCCACGGCAGTCTCCAACCCGCGCATCAGTTCCACATGCAGCGTCCGCGCCAGTGTCGATTTCTCGTACGCCTCGCGCCTCCCCTTTTGATCCGCCCGGAACTTCCGCGCCTCTTCTTCCGTCGCCCGCCGCGCTTTTCGTTCAACGACCAGCCGGCTCGCGATCGCCGTCGCCACCTCAGTGATCACGCCCTCCTTGCCTCCGTCCGGTGTCGGCAGGCTCACCATGAACTGGTAATCGCCCTGCATCGACCTCTCCGCTTCACGAATCTTCTTGTAGTACGCCTTCAAATCCACTGTTCTTTCTCCTTTCCCATCTCTGTCCCCTCACCCCGCCGCAGCGCCCTCCAAACATGAGGCCGCGAACGCAGAGAGCCGGTTCCCCGGCATCCCTTTCCACGGAGTTCACAAGGCCCCGCTCAGCCCCTCGTGGCGCAGGCCCGGGGCCTGTCGCCTCGACAATCGTGTCGGGGCCCTCCTGCCGCCTCGCCTACGCCCCGAGACCTCCAAACTCCACCCACCCCGGTCGCGGGAGCGGTTTGGAGAGGCGGGCGGCGAAGCCCCCTCTCCAACCAATCGAGCGTTAGCTCCGAACCTGCACCCCGTGGTCGTTCCGCAGAACCCCGCAGCCGTACAGTATGTCCACCGTGAACTTCTGCGACAGCGTGTTCGGCTCGTAGCTCATCAACACCCGCATGCCGAAGTTGCCCAACTCGGCATACTCCGCCACCGCGCCCGTACCCGGCAGAGGCTTCGGCAACCGCCGGATCGCCAATCCCACCGCGTCCTTCGAAAACGCCAGGTTGTTGGTCGTCACCGGAACCGTCCCCGTCTTCTGCACGAACTGCGAACGGAACACGTAGAAGTCCTTCAACTTCCCGATCGACCCGTCCACCAGCGCCCGCAGACCCGCCTCGCCGGCCGAGTTGTACTCGCTGAACCGCACGATCTGGCGCAACTGCGAATACGCCGCCCCATCCACCACCAGGAACTTCGATGCGCTCGACGAAACCTTCGCCTCGAACAGCTTCGTCTCCGCCTCGTCCACCACGCTCTCGGTCAGCGCCGTGCCGCCCGTGCCCAACGGCGAGTTCGCCGTGAACTGGCTGTACAGCCCCAACAGGTCGCTCTCCACTTTCTCCGCCAGCGCCACCATTGCCGGCTGCATGTACAGCCGCAGCAGATCCGGAACCGCGATCACTTTCGTCACGTCCGGTATCTGGAACGTCGCTTCAACGTGGTTGTTCAGCACGATCTGCGCCGTCTGCAGGTTCGGATTCTGCGTCACCACGCTGCCGCCTTCGGCAATGTTGTTCGCCGTCATCGTCGGTGGAATCGGCACGTTCACCGTGTCGCCGGCCTGCGCCAGTTGCGGCTCGAAGTCCCGATTCACCAGGTTGCCCATCACCAGGTGGCCCATCAGCGACGGAAGCGCCTCCACGGCCACAAGCTTCACGATCGCGTTCGCCAAATTGGCTGATGTGATTGATGCCATCTCTTTCTTTCCTCTCTCTTCTTCTCTTCTTCGCGGATCCTTTTCCGGTCCCCGCCTACTCCCCTCGCAGGCTCTGTAACGCCACCTGCGAGATCTGATCGCGAACCCTCTGCAACTCCTCCGCGCTCATGCCCGGCCGGATCCGCTCAAGTTCGACCCCGTACCCGCCGCCGCTGGTCTGCCGCGGCGGAGACGTCACTCCCGACCCGCCCTGGATCCGGGCGGGCAGAAACTCCGGGTTATCCCTCACGAACGCCACCAGGTGCTCCTTCAACCCCACTTCCCCTTCCGGCGTCCGTGCCACCAGACTCCCGTCCTCCAGCGACACCAGGTCCCCCTTCAGCGCCTTGAACGCCAAATCGACCTTCCCCACTCCAAGCCGCTGCAACTCCGCCTTCACCTGCGCGTGCTGCTCCACCTCCTGCGCCCGCCGCCGGCTCCGCTGGTTCTCTTCCGCCAGCTCGTTCACCCGCCGCTCCAGGCTCTCCCGCCGCCGCCGCTCCTCGAACAGTTCCGCTTTGTACGCCGGCTCGGCCCGTTGCCGTTCGCCTGTCAGGAACTCTTCCATGACGCTCCGCATCACGTCCCGCAGGTCTCCGTCACTCTGTTTTCCGCCGTTTTTCGGCTGATCCATGCTTCTCCTTTCCAACCCGCCGCCATGCCTGTTGCGGCCTGCGGCCCATAAGTCTTCACCCAAAAAACGGAGGGGATCCTCCCCCGAGGACCCCCTCCAATGCCCGGCCCCATGCCTCAAGCCGGGCTACCCATATCTCGTACCTGCTCCAGTGGGGCAGGCCCCCCGGCCTGCGCGGGACCCCGGGTCCCGCCTCTCCCCTACTCCCCCGCCTCGTTCTCCTCGTGTCGAGGCTTGCTGTGTGGCTCTCCTCGCCCCTACTCCCCCGCCTCGATCTCCTGCGCGATCCGGTCCTTCACCTCCTGCCGCGAGTCGCACAGATACTTCATCGCCAGCTTCTTCTTCACCTGCGTCCTCAGCGTCTTCGACTCGATCCCCAACCCCAGCAGCCTCTCCGCATCCCCCAGCTCGCTCGTGAAATCCCCGATGTCGAACTCATCCAGCCCCCCCACATCGATCGCAATCTCGTCTTCCCTCACCGCCGCGATCGTCCTCAGCACCAGCTTCAGCGTGTCCTTCACCTTGTCGCCGAACCCCCTCAGCACCTCCTGCGTCATCAGGTAGTCCCGCTCTTTGCTATACCCCGTCGTCATCGAATTCTTCGACAACGATCCCCCCGCCTGGCTCATCAGGTAGCAGACCCGGTAGATCTCTTCCTTCAACCGGTCGATATTGCGCAGCGCGATCTCGAACACATGACCTTCCGGCTCCGTCCACCCGAACCGGTCTTCCTTCCCCAGTTGCAGGTAGTACGACTCGCCCATCGTCTGCTTCCACTCTTTGTCCGAATACACCACCGGCATCGCGAACAACCCCATCGTCAGCGCCCAACTCAGCGCATTCGACTTGTTGAAATGCTCCAGTTGCAGCGATGCCGCTTTGTTCATCAGCCACATCCCGTCGCCCGTCGAAAACTCGAACACCGGCACCCGCCCCAGCTTCGCCAGTCCATGGATCCCTTCGTCCACCAGCGCCGGCTTCGTCTTCTGGCCCTTCTTCTCCAACTCCTGAAACACTTTGTACTGTTCGCGGTCGTAGTACACCCACCGCCGCATCGTCGACCATTCGCTGCCCGTATCCACCGTCCGCTCGCTCCGGATCACCAGCCAGTCGAACTCGCCCCGCTCGTCCCGCTGCCAGTTGATCACCGACCCCGCGCCGTACTCGCACAGATACGCCCGCGACCGCCCCATCGCCTCTTCCTCGGCCCGGTTCGCCGCCATCGCGTCCGCCTTCGGAAACTCGACCACGATATAGCTCTTCCCCCCCACCAGCGCTTCCACCATCTGCCGGCGGAAGAAATCGCTCAGTGTCGATCCCCTCAGATCGCAATCTTCCGCGAACGTGTTGAAGAACCCGCGCGCCGCCTCGTCCGGACCCTCATAGCCCAGCACCGGCTCGCGCCGGAACAGCGTCGCCCCATACCAGTCGATGATCGACCCGGCGTAGTTCTCATAGAACGCCCGGCTCAATCTCTCCGTGTAGACATCGGCTGGCTCTTTCTGCCTGGCCACCAGATACCGGTCGGCGTTTGCAATGAACTGCTCGCCGCCCACGTAGAGGTCCCGGTACTTCGGCCACACCTGTTTCAGGGCCGCATATTCCGGATGCTCCCGGTTGATGTCGAACATGTCTCTCTCCTTCTCCCATCTCATCTCGCACCTGCCGGGCAGCCTTCAGCCGTGTGGGGCAGACTTCAGTCTGCGAAGGGCTTCAGCCCGCCCTGTGGGACAGGCCTTCCGGCCTGTCTCCTCGACACGAGTGTCGAGGCCTCCTGCGGACTCAAGCCATCCCAAACGCCCCCGCGGCCAGGGCCCGCCAAGACCCCAACCGCGAGGGCGTCCTCCATCCGCATCACACATCTCGCTAAAAAATCCGCCTCCCCCGCTCCCCCAAATGCAGCCGGGGACTGCCTACAATGTCCCCAACAACGTCGTCCTCAAACTCCCCGAACTGCGGTCGTGGACATTGCGGGCTGTCCCCCAACACGAATGCAGACGGGGACTGCCTACAATGTCCCCAACAACGTCGTCCTCAAACTCCCCGAACTGCG
>CAZLDN010000074.1:0-6060 GCA_964558355.1 uncultured Candidatus Solibacter sp. | reverse complement strand
GTCGTGGACATTGCCGGCTGTCCCCCAACACGTGCAGCCGATCTATAACAACCGCCTCCCCCGCTCCCCAATCCGCCCCGCATGTGCCTTGCACTCCTGCCACAGCAGATACCCCAGCGCGTCCGACAAATGCGTCCTCTTCTGATCCTTCGTCTTATCGATCTCGCATGTCCCCGCCACAAACTGCACCAGCTCAAAGTCCGCCACCAGCTCTTTACACCGCGGGTCCACCTTCAACGCCACATCCCCCGACGCCGATCTCAGCCGTCCATTCACCAGCTCTACCCTCTGCCTCACCGGCGGATTCGACTTCGGTATCTCCAGCCTCACCCCCCTGATCCCTCTCAGCAAAAAGAACTCCTCGATCACTTCCTTATCCGATCCCCCCGACGTGTGCATATGATTGCCCGACGCATCCGCATAAATCCTCAGCCCCGCCGGGAACTCCGGATACCTGCCAAGAAACTCCTCGCAGGCCTCCGACGTTCCCGCCCTCCGCAGCACGATCTCGTCCAGCACCCGCACCTCCTCGCCGTCCACTTGCGCGATCACCGACGACATCGGGTCCACGTTGAAATCCAAGGCCCAGATCAGCGGCAGCCCCTCGTCGAACCTCACTTCCGCCACATTCCGCTCCCGGCTGAAGCTCCTGTAAACCAGCCCCTCGCTCGGATTCAGATACGAGCCCATCACCTCCTGCTCATAGAAATCCGCGTCGTAGCTCGCCTTCAACCTCTCGTAGTAATCCGGCACCGCCGCAAGCAAATACTTGTTCTCGAACGGCTTCGCCTGCACCACCTCATACCCGCCCACCGGACTCTGTATGAACCGCCGCCAAACCCAGTCGTACCCCTTCGGCGTCCATACCCCAAACCCGCACAACCTCTTCGCCTTCGGGTCTCTCAACCTCGCTTCCAGCCGCAGCCAGGCCTGTTCGCTGACATACGTCAGTTCATCCACCCCAAACCACGCCAGGTTCGACCCTCTCAGCCGTTCATGCTCATCCAGCGACCGCAGCAGGATCTTCGACCCCATCGGCAGCAGTTTCAAATGACCTTCCGCCTTGTTGTGTTCGTACGCGATCCCGCTGTCGTCGAGCACCTGCAGCAGTGCCGGCATCGTCGCATCCCGCAGCATCGCGTATGTTGGCGCGCCGATCAGTCCCGTCCGCCCCGCGTTCACCATCGCCAACTTCACAGCTTCCTGGCACAGCGCCGCGCTCTTGCCCGATCCCACCGGCCCCGAGAACCCTTTGAACCGTGCCCCCGACGCGTGGAACTTCTTCTGCGACGGCAGACTCCGGTACTCGATCCCCACGCGCCGCGTCTTCACATATCCTCCGGCTTCGGGTCAACCCGCTTCTGCGGCTGCGGACCAAGCCACTCGATCCCCACCCGCCGCGCCTTCACATATCCTCCGGCTTCGGATCAACCCACTCCACGACAAATTTCCTGCATTCCTGCGGTTTCAGATCTCTTTCCAACTGCATCAGCCGGATCAAGTCCGCCACGCTCGCTTTGCCGGGCGTGTCTTTCGCATCCAGTTGCTGGCTGATCCGCTCAATCAGCTTTTCCACCATCGCGTGCCTCAATTCGTCTCTGGAATTCTCCGGCCCGTCGCCGTCTCCCGGCAAGAACCGTTCATCCAGCGCGTTCCACTGGTCCTGTTCAGGTTCTTCCACTTCCCCGTAGTCCTCCTGGTCGTCCGCCTCCCGTTCAATCTTCTCGAGACGGTTCTGTTCCGGTGACCAGATCCAATCGGTCACCTGCCGCCCGTCTACACCGGGTTGTTTCTGTTTTCTCTTCACTGTTGTCTTTCAGACCTCCCCCGCCGATCTATATGTACTGAACCCACCCCCGGCCTTTTCAGGGTCCAATCGCTAACATAAAGAAAACAAACCAAATAGAAATTCGCTAATCGCGTGACCCCGCCTCCAGCCCCATGTGGGACAGGCCTCCCGGCCTGTCTCTCGAGGTCGGACGGGCCTCCCGGCCTGGCGTGACACTCCTGTCGAGGCGCACCCCTGGTTTCGAGCTAGACCCATCGAACCGGCCCCTAACCGGCCGCGAACCGGAATCCAGTTCCTCGAACTCCTCATACGCAACCGCTCATCCGCCGCCCGCGCCCTTCAGAGCGGCGGGTATCCCATCCCCGAATCCCACGCACGAAATCACTCACCCGCCAGCCGCGCCGCTTGCGGCGGCGGGTTCAGTTTTTCGACGGAGCCGCTTTCCAGAGGCGAGTCTCAACAGCCCGTCCCAGCCCGCCCCAACCAATCCAAACATGTGCGCCGGCAATCAGCGCCAACCCGAGCCGCCCGCGGTCTGCGCGGACCAAGCCAAGGCGCCGAAACCCCTGGCAGAGTCACGCCGCGCCCTGCGGCAACCTGCTCGGCGGCCTCAGCCGTGCTGGCCGATCCGCCCAGCCGGGAGCGGCGACAGCGGCGTAGGCGGTTTCGGTGACACACGATGGATTCATGGAGCATTTTCCACTTGCCGGACTAACTAGTCCGTGATAGACTCGACCTCAGCTAAGGAATCTATCCAATGGTTGCAATTGCGTCCCCTTTGCGTGCATTCGCCGGCGTTTTCCTTTTGGCGGCCGCCTGCTATGGGCAGGCCGTCACGGGAACAATGCTCGGCACCATCACAGATCCGTCCGGGGCCACCGTGCCCGGGGCAAAAGTGAGCATCTCCGAACAGAATACAGGTGTGAACCGCGCCACCGAGACGACCACGGCCGGTTACTATGCGTTCTCCGATCTGGCGCCAGGAACTTACACCGTTAACATCCAGCAAGCGGGATTCAAGAAGGGCGTCCGGCAGAATGTCGATGTTCTTGTGAACTCAACGGTCCGCGTGGACATGCAGTTGCAGACTGGCGACGTGACCGAGGTGATCGAAGTCACGGCCGAGGCCGCGCTGCTGCAAACCGACCGTACCGACACCGGCCGGAAGATCGAGACGCAGCAACTTGCGGACATGCCGCTGGGAACGAACCGCAATTTCCAGAGCCTGCTGAATCTGGTGCCGGGCACGACGCGGGCGTTCCGCCCCCATTCGGTGTTCTTTAACTCGCAAGACAGCCTGTCCACGCAGGTGAACGGGCAATCGCGGATGGCGAACAACGTGCAGATGGAAGGCATCGACAACAACCACCGCACCGGCTTGCTCACGGCGCTGGTACCGCCGATCGAGGCCTTGCAGACCGTGGACATCACGACCAGCAATTATGAGGCCTCACTGGGCCGCGCTGGCGGAGCCGTGACGAACGTACTGCTCAAATCAGGGACCAACGAATACCACGGCAGCGTCTTCGCATTCAACCACGTCAGCGCGATGGACGCCAAGGCGTTCCTCACAACGACCAAGCCGCTGACGGTTTACAACTATTTCGGCGGGACCTTCGGCGGTCCGATTGTGAAGAATAAGACCTTCTTCTTCGGCGACTATCTGCGGGTCACCGATCACCGCGGCCAGACCGACCGGCTGACCATTCCGACGACGGCCTTCCGGGCAGGCGATTTCACTGGCCAGACGCTGATCTACGATCCGGCGACGGGTACCGCGACGGGCGCCGGGCGTACGCCATTTGCAGGCAACCGCATTCCGGATGCACGGATCGGAGCGCTCCCGAAGAAGATCATGGCCCTGGTGCCGGCCCCGACGCTGGCCGGTACGGGCATCAACTACGAGTACAACTCGATGCTGGTGAAGAATACGGACAGCTTCGACGCGAAGGTGGACCATAACTGGACCGACAATGACCGGTTTAGCGTGCGCTACAGCTTCCAGCGTCCGACAGTCCTCGATCCCCCCTCATACGGCGCCGCCGGCGGACCACATGGCGGCGGGTTCCAAGGCAACGGCGTCATGAAAGCTCAGAATGGCGCGGTGAACTACAACCGCATTTTCGGGCAGGCTCTCATCGCGGAATTCCGTCTGGGCGTGAACCGTTACCGCAACGACGCGCAGCAGGTGGATTACGGGACCAAGGCGAGCGAGCAGCTCGGCATCCCGGGCGTGAACCTGGACGAGTGGACGAGCGGTCTGGCGTCGGTGGACATCACGGGATTCTCAAATCCCGTGGTGGGCTATTCGGCGTCGCTGCCATGGATCCGCTCGGAGACGAACTTCAATTTTGTGAACGCCTGGACCAGGACTTGGGGCTCGCATACCACCAAGTGGGGCGCCGACATCCGGCGGCTGCGCGACGACCTCCTGCAGACGCAGACTCAGAATCCCCGCGGCATCTTCCGCTTCCGGCAGGGCCAGACGAGTTGCAGCTCCGACTGCGGCGCGGGCAACTCCGCAACCGCTGGATTTGCCAATGCATTCGCGAGCTTCCTGCTGGATCGGCCGAACGACACGGGACGCGACCTGGCCGTGGCTTTCCCGGCCTGGCGGCAGACGCAGACATTCTTCTATGTTCACGACAAGTGGCAGCTCAGCCCGAAGCTGACTCTTGACCTTGGGCTGCGCTGGGAGTACTACCAGCCGGCGACCCCGCGCTTGAAAGGCGGTTTCTCCAACTACGATGCGGACTTGAACCAACTGTTCGTCGCAGGCTACGGCGACGTTCCCATGAACCTCGGCATGCAACCCCACCGCACGAACTTCGCGCCTCGCCTTGGCCTCGCCTACCGCATGACGGATAAGGACGTGTTCCGGATCGGCGCCGGCATCAGCTACATCCCGTTCGCGGACAACACATACGCCTACAACTTCCCAATCAAGCAGAACAACACCTTCAACGCGCTCAACTCGTTCGTCCCGGCAACCTTGCCTGACGGGCGGATTGCCTCGCTGGCGAACGGATTCCCCGCCCCGATCGCGGCGACGATCCCGACGAATGGAATCATCTCGAGCCCGCAGAACCAGGTGTACGACGTAATCGACAAGAAGTTCCGCGAAGGCTATGTGCAGTCGTGGAACGTTGCCTATCAGCGGGCGCTGCCAAAGAACTTCATGCTTGAGGCGGCCTACGTGGGCAACAAAGGGGTTCGAATCCCGACCCCGTACAACCTCAACTCCGGCCGCGTGCTGGGTGCGGGTGCGGCCGGTAGGCCATACTTCGCGAAGTTTGGCCGCAACGTCGATACTCGCCTGCGGTTTGTTTCTGGCGACAGTGAATACAACGCTCTCCAGATGAAGGTGGACAAGAGGTACTCGAACGGCTTCCTTCTGACCACGGCCTACACCTGGAGCCGTGCGATGGCCAACTCGGGCGACGACAACGGCGGTCCAGCTTGGTATATCAACCCCGAGCGCAACTGGGCGCGGGCCGGATTCGACCGCCGGCAGACGTTTACCCAGAGCTACATCTACGAACTGCCATTCGGCAAGGGCAAGCAGTACGCGCAGTCGGGCCCGGCTTCCTGGATTCTGGGCGGCTGGCAGTTGAACGGCATCCTGACGCTGATGAGCGGCAACGCAATCAACTTCAGCTCCACGGCGCCGAACAACGCGCCCGGCAACGCGCAGACAGCCAATATCAACGGCGTCTACAAGGTGCTGGGCGGTGTGAACACCAGTCCGTGGTTCGACAAATCGGTGTTCTCCGCTCCAGCGGCGAACACGTTCGGCAATGTTGGACGCAATGCGGCGTCAGGTCCGAAGTTCTTCAACCTGGACGCGTCGCTGTTCCGCACTTTCACCCTCACCGAGCGGTTCAAGCTCGAGCTCAGAGCGGAGGCATTCGGAGTCCCGAATTCGCCGGGGTGGCAGCTCAATAACCCGAACACGAACGTGAACGACGCGAACTTCGGGCTGATCCGTGGCGCGGGCGGGAACCGTACCATGCAGTTCGGCGCGCGGCTGATGTTCTGATCCCGAACCGCCCGCCGCTCCGGCGGATCTGATTTGCAGTGAAGGCCGGCCCTCCTCGTTGTCGAGGGGCGTCGGCCTTTGTGCTGTGTCAGCTCAGCAAATGCCAAGCCGCTGTTGCTCTCCCGGCAATACTGGCGAAGGGCGAAGGGGCGAAGGGGACGCGAAGGGCGAAGGGGGCAGACTGACCTGACCACTTCGCAAATTCATCGCAACTGACCCACCGCTCCGCCCC
>CAZLDN010000073.1:0-24310 GCA_964558355.1 uncultured Candidatus Solibacter sp. | reverse complement strand
CGGACCCCCTGGTCCGCGCGGGATCCCCCGATCCCGCCTCTGGCCATCCCGCCACTGGCCCCAAAACCTCCGAAGGCAAAGCCAAATCCTCCAGGAACGCCACCACCCACGGCCTCCGGGCCAAGTCCCTCGCCAACGCCGTGGCCCCCGACATGCGAGCCAAGTACGAAAATCTCCGCCGCCAGTACCAAGACGAGTACCGCCCCGCCGGCGCCATCGAAAACACCCTCTTCGACATGCTCGTTTTCGCCGCCTGGCAACTCTACAAAATCCGCGAAATGGAGATGTACGCCGAGATCGACCTGGGCCTAATGGGTTCGTTTGGTCGCAGCGAGAAACTCGCCCGCTACCGCTGCTCCCACGAACGCCTTTTCTTCCGTAACCTCAATCAATTGAAGCAGATACAGCAGGAACGCGCACTCCGCGAGACCGGCCAAAACGCCGCCATCCCCGCCCATCTCCCCCCCGGAGTCCGCCTAAAACGCCTCCAAGACCACCTCAAACGCCTCGCCCGCCACCCCAAGACCCAGCGAGCCGCGACTGTAAAGAGCTGCATAACGGAGCCGCCAATGAAGAGAGCGGGTTTCCAGCCGCGACTGTAAGGATCGGTAATCTGACCTCTGCACTATTGAAGCGGGATCTGGAAAGTCCGGTTCGGACGCCCGCCTCTTCAACCCTCTTTTCCGCCCGGTTCGCGTGGGGTTCGGGGTATGCGGGGCGCTCTGGCGGGAACTCACCCGGCGCCTCGGAATCAGCGGTCAAAGGTGTTCAGCGTCGTGAGGCCGTTTGTAAAGATCTGAGAGATGACAAGTTAAAGCTTGACGTGACAACGGTCGATACAACAAAATAAGGGAGTCTTGCAGGGTTCTCGCCCAGTGGAGACCGGAGGAGAACGGTCGATATGATGACGGGAAGGGAGATGGGAAGGACGAATGAAGCGGATCCTCCTGGCATTCCTGTGCCTTGCTTGGGTGGCTGCGACCATCGGGTTGGCCGCGCAGAGTAAGAAAAGCACATCACGTTCGAAGACGGCGAATAAGACCGTCTCATCCACCGCGAAGTCGAAGACAACGACTGTACGTAAGTCGTCGGCTAAGACAAAAAGGGCCGTCGCCTCGTCGCGGACGACGGCGAAGAAGCGCGCCGTGCGGTCCACCAGATACCGCAAGGCAAAGCGGGTTTACAGTCCGTGGGACACGCCCAACTTCGCCGACTCAACCTACGGCGACGTGATCGATGGCGAAGACCTGACAGTGCGGCGGGCTGCCGTCGCGGCGCTGGGTCCGTATAACGGAACGGTCGTGGTCGCGAATCCATCCACCGGACGCATCCTGACCATGGTCAATCAGAAACTGGCCATGGCCGGCGCCTATCAGCCCTGCTCCACCATCAAACTGGTGGCGGGTATCGCGGGTTTGAATGAAGGCATCATCGACCGCGAGACGAAGTTGAGGCTCTCCCGGCGTGAATCGATGAACCTGACCTGGGCGCTGGCGAAATCGAACAACCCGTACTTCGCCAACATCGGAGAGAAGTTGGGATTCGACAAGGTATACCATTACGCGCGGCTCCTGGGCCTGGGCGAGAAGTCCGGGCTGGGCATCGACGGCGAAAGCGCGGGGCTCTTCCCGGACGAGAAGCCGAAGCACGTCCCGGTTGGACTGATGACGAGTTTCGGCGAAGCGATCGGGCTGACGCCGCTGCAATTGACTTCACTGATCAGCACGATTGCCAACGGCGGCACCATGTACTGGCTGCAGTATCCGAAGTCGCAGGAGGAGGTCCTGAGCTTCGTGCCGAAGGTGAAGCGCGAACTGGACATCCAGGCCGCGGTTCCGGAGATGAAGCCGGGCATGATGGGCGCAGTCGACTTCGGAACGGCGCGCCGCGCGGGCTATAGCTCGGACGAGCCGATCATGGGCAAGACAGGCACCTGCACGGACGCGCGCACGCACCTGGGCTGGTTTGGCAGCTTCAACGAAGTGAATGGCACGAAGTTGGCGGTTACCGTCCTGCTGACCGGCGGAAGCGCGGTGAACGGACCCGTGGCTTCGGGCATCGCCGGCCTGGTCTACAAGAACCTCTCCGAACAGCATTGGTTCGCCAGGAGTCAGGAACTCACACCGTCGGCGGAAGTGCTGACTGGCACGAGCGGCTACGTCCGTTAGCCATCGAATCACCGAATGAACAGAGGGCGCACCTACGCGGAGCGCCCTTTTTGTTTGCCTGCTATTCGAAGTATTCAGATGGGCCGCCCGGCCAGCGTCAAAGTGCGCAGTGCCCCCGCCTCCCCTGAAAACGGAGCCGGGGCTATAAGGAGCGGGAATCAAACCCCGCAACAGACGAACGCGAGAGAGCGTGTCTCCTAGAAGTCTGCCGGAGATGGATTTCGTCGATCCCAATCTCAAAAAACAAATCTACGTGGAAATGTCTTGAGCGTTGGTTCGTCCAGCCGTAGGATATGACTATGGGCAAGCGCTTCCGAACCGGCCACATGGATCAAGGGCTGCTGCCGCCGCCATCACTGCACGACTGGTTGCCGGAGGGGCGTCTGGCGCGGTTCATCGCCGATGTGATCGAGGAACTTGATCTCGGATTGATCTTCCAGTCCTATGAAAAGGATGGGCGGGGCAAGGCGGCCTATCAACCCGCGATGATGGTGCGCCTTCTCTTGTACGGTTACTGCCGGGGGGTGGTGAGCAGCCGGAAGAGTGAGCGGGCAACCCACAAGGACGTGGCGTTCCGGTTTCCGCCGGCGGATACGCATCCGGATCACGACACGATCGCGGCCTTCCGCAAGCGCCATCTGGAAGCGCTGGCTGGGCTGTTTGTTCAGGTATTGCGGTTATGTCAGAAGGCGGGGTTGGTGAAACTGGGCCACGTGGCCATCGACGGAACCAAGATCAAAGCCAACGGCGAGCAAGCACAAGGCGATGAGCTACGATCGCATGAACGAGACGGAGGAGCGGCTGCGGCAGGAAGTGGACGAGTTGCCGCGGAGCGCGGCGGCGGCCGACGAGGCCGAGGATGATGAGGACCCAGGCGTTGACCGTGACGCCGGGCATCAGAGTGTTCAATGCCTGGGCGACGCCGCCAAACATCGCCCCGACCTGGAACAGGCTCATACTGACCATGGCCGCCCAGGCCCAGACCGACCAACTGACCTTGAAACGCGGGCCCGGCAGGCGGTTGAATCCGGCCAGCCCGGTTTCGCCGGTGACGATCGAGTAGCGGCCGATCTCGGCCTGCATGGCGGGTTTGACGAAACAGGAGAAGACGACGATCCAAAGGGCGAGATAGCCGGCCTCGGCGCCGAGGGTGGTGGTGGCGATCAGTTCACCGCTTCCGACGATGGAAGCGGCCAGGATCATGCCGGGGCCGATGCGGCGAAGCGTGGCCCAGAACGAGTGCGGCGGAGCCTCGACACTGGCCGGATCGAGGCTGTAGGGATCGAAGAGCATTGGAGACGAGTTTACTGCATTGACGAACTGCCCATTGCGATTTGCGTTGATTGGAGGTCAGGGCTATCAGGCCGGCCCTCATCGAGAGGGAAACTCCTCGAAGCGTTCTCTTGGTGTCGCCTGCGAAGTCCGGCCTGAGCCAGAGGTCCCGTTCCTCACTGTGGATCCGGTTCGGGACCTTCTCGGAAGCAAGTCACCACGTCTCCACGATGTACTCTGAGGGGGCCCTTACCGCACCACGTTCAAGATGTACAAACCGTACCTCACTGAGTTCAGCAGGATCATTCCGTTGTGGATAACCGGTTCCCACGCCTGCAGACGTGAATCCCCCGGCGAGGCGCCCTCGCCGGTCCAGGCTCCGATCTCACGCGGGTGAGCAGGATCGGATATGTCGATTGCTCTGAAACCGTCGCCCCACCATCCTGCATAGACCGTGTTGCCCACCACAACCATGTGGTTCGCACTCGGGGGAGCTGTCGTATTCGGGTACCTGCGGGTGAGTGCCACGTTTACGTCCATCCCGTTCGGTGTGTTGAACGTGCTCAACTTGATGGGTTGCGCGGGGTTGCGGATGTCGAAGATATCGATACCCCCGTATCCGCTGAAGTTGGATGTGGCGGTGAGGGTGACAGGCGCGGCCAACGTGCAATCCGTGGCTAGCAGGCCTCCTTCACCATCGGGTACCTGTTCCAGACAGAGGCCCGTGTCCCGTCCGACCGCGATGGAGGGAATCGTCAGCGGCTCTGTAATATTGCCGGGGAGCACGATTCTCCCTGGAGTGCCCGACGGACCATGATGGTCGTTGAAGCCACCCGTTGGAGTTGGGTTGTACAACACTGCCCCAATAGCGCCAGCCTGTTGGGCACGATACACCTTCTCAGCGTACGAGCAGTCACCTGGTTCCCTCGGCGCGGTGAACTGAATCAGTGCGAGCTTCCCAGCGGGGTCCGCCAAGTAGGGATCCCCCGGGCAACCCCGGCCCACGGGTACCACATCGCCCACAAGCCGGTTGCCCGGCAGTGCGAAAATAGCCGGTGTGTTCTGGTCTTCGCCTGCTGTGCGGTCGCGCGTGAGAGCATTGCTTGACAGCTGAGTTTGGAAAGCCTGCCTGACGAGGTTCGCCCTAAGCAGGATCGTGCCTCCTCTCGCGGTTTGTGCCTCGAAGGCGTTGCCTTCCTCGCCATCCTGATAGCCGGCGCGGCCGAGGTACCGGGGCGCCGCCGGATTCGAGATGTCCAGAATCACGACACCGAGATCGTAATACGTGAGGTAAGCGTACCTCCCGTCCGGGCTAGCCGAGACCCCTTCCGCGTAGAGGTTTGTCATGACTCCGTACCGCTCGCTCAGATATGCGCTCATGCCGAGCGCGGGCTCGTCGAGCACGCCCCACTCGCCAACCATCAAGGGATTCGTAGGATCACTGATATCGCCAATGATCAGATCCCCTGTTCCCGGTTCCTGACCGAAGTTCGATGTGACTTCCTCGGTCCTGATCGCTCCGAGCAACGCGAGCGTCCGCTTCCCTTGTCTCGCAATCTCAAAATGGTAGGCTCCTCCGAAGGCCGGGAAGAATCCGATCTCGACGGGATGGGCCGGATCGCCGATGTCGTACATCCGCAGCCCGCCCTGCGGGTTCATGCTGCCAGTCTGCTCGGACACTACAAGAACGTCGCGCGTGCCGATCCGAAGAGCGCGGATCTCCTCCATGTTTGCAGCAATAGGAGGCGTTTGCCCAACCAATACGGGGTTTGCGGGATTTGAGATGTCCAGGATCGCCACTCCATTGACGTTGCCACCGAGGCCGGTGAACGCCAGGTTCTTGTAGGCCGCCACCCCAATCCCCCCTGTGCTCGTGGTGCCAATCAGTTGGAAGTTCATGGACCGCTGCTGCGAAGACGCCAAGGGTGCGAATGCGAGAATACACGATGCACAAGCCACAAGTCCAGCCTGCATGTGACACGTTTCTTTCTGACCGGTTATTGCCGGTCAACCGGCCATCCCACCGGCACTTCGTAGGTGGGACAGCACACTGTCGCCCATTGGGGCTGCATCACCCGAGTCGGCGACGCCCACCACCGGCAGCCATATCTCTGCGGCGCCTCATGCCTTGAGCACACCAAGCAGATTGCAGAAAGCTGCACGACGGAAACACAGCAAAGCAGACCTGAAACGGCTTAACGAAGCCTCGGGTCACACACAGTATAGACCCGGATCGGTTCGCCGGATCCTCGGAATCGCCCACCCCGCCACCATCCGAGCCCTCATCGAAGTACCAGCCGTACCAGAAACCCGGTCTGCCGGAGAGGCACCAAGTGCCCCTTTGACACTAGGGATTCACAGATGTTCCGTGGTTAGCAATTGCCGACGCGATGGCACCGCCAGAGTCGCTAAAAACCCGGACAGTGGAGGCCTGCAGCGCTTCCGCATCACCGGTGTAGCCGCTCCCCCGATGTTGTCGTCAAACTGGTTTCGCGGAACTTCGTGCTTTCAAATCCAGACCTCTGTCGATCGGCGGTCGAACAGCGTCATCAGAGGTAGAAGAGGCTGAGTCGCGGCAGCGAGCAGTGTTCGTAGACCTTGCGGTCGAGGAACGACTTTTCGAGTCGGGCGAGTTGGTCGGCGGTCATTTTCGAGCGGTAGGGACGGAGTTGGAAATCGAGGTCGCGGCGCATCTGGAAAAGGTCATCGTCCGAGAGGCGGGTACGGGCGATGGCGGCCATCTTGTCTTCCAGTGCTGTCAGGCGCTGGTCGAGTTGTTCGGGGTCGGCGAAGTGCTCTTCGATGGTGTCGAGGGTTGCTTGGAGGGCTTGGGCGATTTCGGCAAACCCATCGAGCGCGGCGAGCGTGGCGGCGGCTGTTTCCAGGTGCTTGCGGACCTGCTCGATGGGGAAGGGCGCGGCGGCTTCCCCGCCCTGGGAGACCAGGCCGGCGGCATTGTCAGCCATGGCCTGGGCCTCCTTCATAACGGCCTGGGTACAGTAGGCGATGGAGTTGACCGCCTGTGTCTTGTTCTTGCGGGCACGCCACTTGTCGAAGGCGGCGTCGATGCCGCGCAGGACGGCTTCGAGCGGGATGCCGGCGTTTTTCCAGGACTCAAGCAGCGCCCAATCGAGCGGCGACATGAGGAACAAAGACGTGCCGCGGGCGCGCTGGAAGTGCTCCTCGACTTCGGTGAAATAGTTAAAGTAATTCAACCGCCATTCGGTGGATTCATTATCAGGCGGTGGCGCGGACGGGTTCACTTGCGGTTGCGCTCCCAGACGAGGCGCAGTCCTTCGAGCGTGAGGTCTTCGTCGGCGAGGGTGACCAGGCGCGATCCGCCGACGATGAGCGGGGAGTGGCCGCCGGTGGCGACCGTCTTCGTCGCGGGTCCCATCACGGCGATCATGCGTTCGAGGATGCCGTCGATCATCGAGATCGCGCCGAAATAGATGCCCGACTGGATGCTGCCGACCGTATTGGTTCCGATCAGCTTTTCGGGTTCGCGGAAATCGACCATGGGCAGGCGGGCCGTCTTGGTGAACAGGCCGGAAATGGACATGCCGATGCCGGGGCAGATGATGCCGCCGAGATACTCGGCGCGGGCCGATACGGCGTCGAACGTGATGGCAGTGCCGAGGTCGACGACGATGCAGGGTCCGCCGTACTTGGCAATGGCGGCGACGGCGTTGACGATGCGGTCAGCGCCGACTTCGCGAGGGTTGTCATAGAGGACTGACAGGCCGGTCTCGGTGTGGCTGTTGATGAAGACGGGCGTCGAGTTGAAATAGCGCCGCGTCATGGCGGTGAGGCTGGTTTCGAGCGGCGGGACGACGCTGGCTATAATGACGCCAGTGATCGCCGAAGGGTCGATGCCAGCAAGGGCGAACAGGTGGCGGAAGGAGATGCCCCACTCGTCGGCGGTCTTTTCGTGGACGGTGCGGAGGCGCCAGCGGTTGATGATCTGAGGGCCGTCGAAGACCCCGATGGTGAGGTTGGTGTTACCGGCGTCGATGGCGAGAAGCATGAATCTTCAGACTAGCGCGCTAGTGACCGGCTACGAAAGGGCGGACGCCGCCCGCGGTGATGGTGATGATCTCTCCGGTGTCTTTCCTGAGGCGCAGGAAGCCGTTGGGGGTGAGGCCGGCCGTCGTGCCAGTGACGGGCGCATTGGGCAGTTCGACCGCGACGCGGCGGCCTTCGACATAGCTGGATGCGGCGCTGAACAGGCGCAGAATGGCGTCCTTGCCCATGGTCTTGAGAGTTCGGACATGGGCGTCGATGGATCCGGCGATGGCGCGCAGAAGGAAGTCGCGGTCGTATTCGGTCCCGGTTTCGATGAGCAGCGATGTCGCGATGGGGCGGAGGTCTTCAGGGAAATCGGTCTGGGCGACGTTCAGGCCAATACCGGCCAGCACGGCGTCGTCTTCGAGTTGAGCGAGGATTCCGGCGAGTTTCCTCCCTGCCCCAAGGGTTAGCACGTCGTTGGGCCAGCGGAGGTCGACTGCAAGACCGGTGAAGACCTGTAATGCGTCGGCGACGGCGACACCGAGGGCGAGCGTGATGACTGGGAGTTCGGCGGGCGGGAGATCGGGACGGAGGATCTGGGTGAAATAGAGGCCGGTGCGAGGGGGCGAGTGCCAGGTGCGGCCGAGACGCCCTTGACCGGCGGTCTGCTCGTGCGCGGCGACGACGGTACCGGCTTCGGCGCCTTGGCGGGCGAGATCAGCGGCACGGGTCATGGTGGAGCCGATGGAGTCGTGCCATTCGATGAAGCGTGATGTCATCGGCGAGATCTTCCCGGTGGGCGCCCCTTCATGACGGACAGGGCCGATCTTGGGGTCAGGGCCTTGACGGGCGAACGGGAGAAGCCGGAGGTGTCGCGGGTGACGATCAAGTCGCAGTTGGCGGCGAGAGCGGCGCTGGCAGTGACAGCGTCCTCGAAGTCGGGCCACTCCAGCGCGATGGATCGGGCGAGGACAGCGGCGGAGACATCCGCGACATCAAAGACGTCGAGGACCAGGCGAATCACTTCGGTGGCCCTTGGCGCGCCGAGGTGCTTCCGGACGACATAGTGAACAGTGGTGACAGCGTGCGCGGCGATCGAGCCCTGCGCTAGCCCTTGTTCGACCAGGGCCCAGATTTCGGCGCTGTGAGAGTAGTGAGGATCGCGGCGAAGCAGCACATCGAGGATCACGTTGGTGTCGATCAGAGCCCTCATTCCGAGTGCTTTTCGACCAGATACGCCCGGTACTCTTCGATCGGGTCAACGATGCCGGCGTCCTTCAGAACGCCCTTAAGCCGGTCGAGAATCGGAGTCGAAGACCGGCCCGGCGATTCATTCGTCACCTCATAGACATAGGTTTCGAAGAGCCGCGAGACAGACGTCTTGCGCCGGGCGGCGTGGCGCTTTATGCGCGCGATGGCGTCCGGGTTGACGCTCAGGGTCAGCTTGGTCGTCATACGTATACCTCACTTCTAGTATACGTATGGTTGTCAACCGTCAGTTCAGGCCAGGGTCAGGCGGAAGTTGATATCGACGGCTCGGGCCGAGTGGGTGATGGCTCCGGCGGAGAGGTAATCGGCTCCGGCTTGGGCGTAGGCGCGGGCGGTTTCGAGGGTGATGCCGCCTGAGAGTTCCGTTGTCGCGCGTCCGGCGATTCGGGCGATCCACTGGCGGGCTTCGTCGGGGGTGAGGTTGTCGAGAAGAAGGCGTTTCGCGCCGCAGTCGAGGGCATCGTCGAGTTCTTCGAGCGTCCGGACTTCGATTTCGGCTGGAATCGTTTGGTTGCTGACGGCCGCCAGCGCGGCGCGGACCCCGCCACAGGCCGAGATGTGATTGTTCTTGATCAGGATGGCGTCGTGCAGACCCATTCGATGGTTCGTCACGCCTCCCGCGGCGGCGGCCATCTTTTCGAGAACGCGCAGACCGGGCGTGGTCTTGCGGGTGTCGAGGACGCGGCAGTTGGTTCCTTCGGTCTGGGCGACGAATTGCGCGGCGAGCGTGGCGACGCCCGACAGGCGCTGCATGAAGTTCAGCGAGACTCGTTCGCAGGTGAGCAGGACACGCGCCGGTCCGGCGACTCGCGCCAGACAGTCGCCGGGCTGGGCTTTGCCGCCGCTTGGGATGAGGATATCGATTGTTGAAACCGGGTCCGTGACCGGCCCGCGTTCGGCGTAGATCAGATGGAGCAGTTCGACTCCGGCGACGGTCATCTCTTCGCGGGCGAAATAAGCGCCCTGGGCCTGGCGATCAGCGGGGACGGTGAGGTTGGTGGTGATGTCGCCCGAGCCGATGTCTTCGTCAAGGGCGCGGCGGACGGCGTTCAAGACGTCGGGATGGTTGATGTCGAACGCCATTAGCCCAACTCCGTCAGAGCCGCCTGCTGCTGGGCCAGTTCGGATTCGTAGTTGGCCAATTTCTCTTTAATGCCGTCAATGACGTGAGCCGGCGCCTTGCTGACGAAGGCCTCACTTGAAAGCTGTTTCGTGCTGCTGGCGATGACTTTTTCGAGTTCGCCGATGCGTTTGGAGACACGCTGGCGGATGGCTTCCACCTGGGCCCCGGAGAGCGTGAGCGTTACGGCGAAATCGACCGATGTGGAAGTGGAACCGGCGGGTTTCGATGACGGGTTGATTTCGAATCTCCCGCCTGCGAGAGCGTCGAGAATCGCATTGCCTGTGACGGCGACCGAGGCAGCGCGTTCCGAGGACGTCTCGACGTAGCCCTCGACCTTTGCATTGGGATCGATCTTGTTGTCGGCGCGCAGTGAACGGGCGCGTGTGATCATCTCCTGAAGCAAGGCGAAATCCGAGGCTGCGGATTCGTTTCCGGCGGCGGCACTTGCTCGCGGGAACGCCGCCAGGCAGATCGACTCGGGAATCGCGGGCGACCGCTTCACCAACCGCTGCCAGAGTTCCTCGGTGAGGAACGGCATGACGGGATGGAGCAGCCGCAGCGCGGTCTCGAAGACACGCAGCATGTTGCCCAAGTGGGCGGCGGCATCGGCCGGCGCGCCCGCGTCGAGGGCGGTGTTGATGCGGAGTTTCTTGATTTCGACATACCAGTCGCAGAACTCGTCCCAGAGGAAGCCCCAAATGAGATCGGCGACCTCGTGGTAGCGATAGTTCCGCTGTGCGGTGTCGACGCGGGCGGCGATTTCGTTCAGACGGTGGAAGATCCAACGGTCTTCCATGGCCGTCTCGCCCTGGACGGCGGCGGGTGGCGCGATGGCAGCGTTGATGGCGGGCAGGTCGAGCGATTCGATGCCCACCTTCTCCATCTGCATGAAGATGAAGCGGGCAGCGTTCCAGATCTTGTTGGCGAAGGCGCGCGAACTGACCATGCGCTCTTCGCTCAGCACGATGTCGGTGCCGGGCGCGGCGCCTCGCAACAGCGAGAAGCGGACGGCGTCGGTGCCGTACTGTTCGGTGACGATGAGCGGGTCGACCGTATTGCCCTTGGTCTTGGACATCTTCTGGCGTTCGGCGTCGCGGACCAGACCGTGGATGTAGACGGTGCGGAACGGCACGTCGCCCATCACTTCCATGCCGAGCATGATCATGCGCGCGACCCAGAAGAAGAGGATGTCGAAGCCGGTGATGAGCAGCGTGGTCGGATAGTAGGCTTTCAATTCCGGCGTCTCGTCGGGCCAGCCGAGGGTGGAAAAAGGCCACAAGCCGGAGCTGAACCAGGTATCGAGAACGTCGGGGTCCTGGCGGATTTCGTGGGCGTGGCAATGGGCGCATTCCGATGGGTCGATGCGCGAGACGGTGACCTGGCCGCATGCCTCGCAGTGCCACGCCGGGATTCGGTGGCCCCACCAGAGTTGTCGCGAGACGCACCAGTCGCGGATGTTGTACATCCACTCGTTGTAGGTCTTGGTCCAGTTTTCCGGGACGAACTTGATGCGCCCGTCCTCGACGGCCTGAATCGCCGGTTCGGCAAGCGGTTTCATCTTGCAGAACCACTGCTTCGAGACCAGCGGTTCGACGACGGCCCGGCAGCGCTGGCACTTACCGACGCTGAGCTTGTGCGCGGCGGTCTTTTCGAGCAGACCCTGCGCGTCGAGGTCGGCCAGGACGCGCTTGCGGGCCTCATAGCGGTCCAGCCCGGCATAGACGCCTGCCGCTTCGGTCATCTGGGCGTTCAGACCGATGACGACGAGATGCGGCAGGTTGTGGCGCTTGCCCGCTTCGAAGTCGTTGGGATCGTGGGCGGGCGTGACTTTCACGACGCCGGTGCCGAATTCGGGGTCGGCGAGTTCATCAAGGATGATGGGGATCTCACGGCCCATCAGCGGCAGTTTGACGGTGCGGCCGTGGAGGTCGAAGTAGCGCTCGTCGGATGGATTGACGGCGACGGCGGTGTCGCCGAGCATGGTCTCGGGGCGTGTTGTCGCGACGGTGAGGAATCGGCCTTCGAGGCCCGAAACGGGGTAGCGGATATGCCAGAGGTTGCCGTCGGTATCGTCGTGGACCACTTCGAGATCCGACAAAGCGGTATGGCAGCGCGGGCACCAGTTCACCATGTACTCGCCGCGATAGATGAGTCCCTTCTCATACAGGCGGACAAATGTCTCGCGGACGGCGCGGGAGAGCCCCTCATCGAGGGTGAAGCGGTTGCGCGACCAATCGCAGGAATTCCCGATGCGCTGCATCTGCGTTAGGATGGTTCCGCCGTACTGCTCCTTCCACTGCCAGACGCGTTTTTCGAACTCGTCGCGGCCGAGGTCGTGGCGGGTGATGTTTTCGGTTTCTTTAAGGTTTCGCTCGACCACCATCTGCGTGGCGATTCCGGCGTGGTCGGTGCCGGGCAGCCAGAGAGTCTGGTCGCCTTTCATGCGATGCCAGCGGGTGGTGACGTCGATTTCGGTGTGTTCGAGCATATGCCCGATGTGGAGCGAACCGGTGACGTTGGGCGGCGGGATGACGAGCGAGAAGACCTCGCGGCCGGGCTCTCTTTCGGCTGGTGCGTGGAAGAAGCCGCGATCAATCCAGAACTGGGCCCAGTGCGGCTCAAACCGCTGAGGCTCATAGACTTTTTCAAGCTGCATGAAGGAAAGTCCAGTTTATCATGGCCATCCATTCAAACCGTGCTCCAATCGCCGATTCCCTAAGGAAACGGTGCGCCCCCGCCGATAACGAGAGTAGGCCGTATTGATGAACGCCAGGCACTCGATGTTCCTTGGATTCCTCGTCTGCCTGATGGCGGATGCGAGTACAGCGGCGGAGTGTCCCGGCGCGACCCGGCAGACCACTCCAATTGGTGATGTCCGGCTGGGTGCGGCACGGTTGGAGGCGCGCAAGGCCGAATTTATCGTCTGCGGCCAGGTCACAATCCGGCTGGGTGACCTGCCGGATGATCCGGGCAACTTCTACATCCAGGACGCGACGGGTGGCATTTCAGTCATGGTGGCCGATCCGCCCAAATTCCTATATGGCCAGTGGGTGCGGGTGAGTGGGCATCTTCACTCTCTTCCTACAGAAGAACCGGAAGTCCACGCCCAGACCTGGGAGGTGGCTGGCCCTGGCAGGATGCCGCCACCGAGGAAGGTGAACCTGAGGGATGTCGCCAGTGGAAAGATGGATGGCTGGCATGTGTCGGTGGCGGGTACCGTGGCGAAGATGTCCACCAGCGAGGTCCGCGACGATCTGGTGCTTTCTGATGGCCGCCAGACGGCCGAGGCCTATTCGCGCCATTCGAGAGGACAACCAACGCTGAATCCGGAGATCACGCCCATCGGATCGCGCGTCGAGGTAACCGGGGTTGCGATTCCGACTTCGAGAGCGTCAGCCAGCCGGGTGAGAATGCGCGGTTCGCAGGACGTCCTCCTGATCGAGAAGCCGCCATATTTTCCCACTCGCGCGGGGAAGATGGCGGCGGGCTCATTCGCACTCTTCACCCTGATCGGAGCGGCTTGGATCGTGGCCCTCCGGCGGTCGGTCCGGCGCCAGACGGCCGAAATCCGGACCCTGCTGGAGCGGACACAGGAGGCGTCGAGGCTGAAGTCCGAATTCCTGGCGAACATCAGCCACGAGATTCGTACGCCGTTGCATGGGGTCATCGGCCTGCAGCAGATGGTGCTGGAGGGTCAGATTCCTGACAGGCCGCGCCACTATCTGCAACTGGCCAATCAAGCGAGTACACACCTGCTGGCCTTGTTGAACGACGTGCTCGACCTCTCGGCGATCGAGAGGGGAGCGGTCGTGGCGGCGGCGGAACTGATGGCTCCGGCGGAGGTCTTGCGCGAGTCATCCGAGATGTTTGGCGCGGTTGCCTCAAACAAGAAGTTGGCGCTCGAAGTCCGGGACCTCGGGCTTCCCGCCACTGTGAGAGGGGATGCGCTGAGGCTGAAGCAGGTGCTGATGAACTTGGTGAACAACTCCATCAAATTCACCAGCGAAGGTTCGGTGATCGTGACCGGCTGGGGCGTCAAGGAGTCTTCGGCGTGGCGGCTCTACGTTGAGGTGTCCGACACCGGGATTGGGATCCCGGAGGATCAGCAGGGGCATATCTTCGAGGCGTTCCGTCAGGCGGATGGCTCAATTCGCCGGCAATACGGCGGAAGCGGACTGGGCCTGGCGATTGCGGCCCGGCTTGTGGGCATCATGGGCGGAACGATTTCCGTGCGGAGCCAGCCTGGACAGGGCTCGGTCTTCCACTTTGAGATTCTGTGCGGGCACGCTCAGCCGCATGAAGTGGGCGAAGAGTTGGATAAGACCGGGAAGGCGGTGGGCAGACACCTGCGCCTGTTGTTGGTAGAAGACAACCGGCTGAACCAGATTGTGGCCACTAGCCTGCTTGAGAAAGACGGGCATAGCGTGGAAGTGGCTGAAAACGGGCTGCGCGCGCTGGCTGCCCACAGCCGGTCGAAATACGACGCGATCCTGATGGATGTACAGATGCCGGAGATGGATGGACTATCCGCAACGCGGGAGATCCGCAACCGTGAGGTCAATGTCTCAAGAACGCCGATTCTGGCATTGACCGCACACTCTTCCAGCGAAGACCATCAGACATGCGCCGAGGCCGGGATGGATGCCGTTCTATCCAAGCCCTTCAGCCCTGAGCAACTCCGGGATGCCCTGTCACGCATTGTGCCGGCGGCCACGGCGCCGATCGTGGGACGGTAGTGTCCTGTCCCGGAAGTCCGTAGAAAAAGGCAGTGCCGCCGGAACGGGACCGGCGAACCCTGAGCTTGCGCCGCGCGAAGACCCACACGCCGGGATGTGCGCGGGATGCGGCGCTCCAGCGGAACCGGACCGGGGGGTCCGGCGCGGACGAGGGCGTCCGCCCTACGATACTTGCTAAGCGAACTTTGGAGACGGGACACTTGGCCTGGCTTACCGGCTGGCGGCAATTGAGGAAACGGCGCGGCTTCGCGCACCGATGACGATGGTGCTGCTTGCGTTGAGCGGGATAGAGTAGTCTCATGCGCATCGCTGAGATTCAGGCGGCCCTCCGCGAGCAGGGCCTGGGCGGCTGGCTGTTCTTTGACCACCACCGCCGCGACCCCATCGCCTACCGCGTACTCCGTTTCGAACCCGCTCAATCGGTCACCCGGCGCTGGTACTACCTCATTCCTGCCGATGGCGACCCCGTCGGGCTGGCGCACCGCATCGAACCGGATGTCCTCTCGGCGTTGCCGGGCGAGATTATCCACTATGCCGACTGGAAGGAACAAGCGGCGGCGCTGGAGCGGATCCTGGAGGGCCGCGGCCGCATCGCGATGCAGTATTCGCCCAATTGCGCCGTCCCCTATGTTTCAAACATCGACGCCGGAACCGTCGAACTGGTCCGGTCGTTCGGCGTCGAGATCGTCACCTCGGCCGACCTCGTCCAACTGTTCGAAGCCCGCTGGAGCGAGGACGCCTACCACTCCCACAAGGACGCGGGCCTACTGGTCGATGCCATCCGCCGAGCGGCGTTTGACAAGGTTTCCGCCGCCCTCGGTTCCGGCGCCGGGGTGACCGAGATCGAGATCCACGATTTCATTCTCGATTCCTTCCGCGCCGCCGGACTGTTCACCGACCACGGACCCATCGTCGCCGTCAATGCCAACGCTTCTAATCCCCACTACGAACCCACGCCGGAACGGCATTCCGAAATCCGCCGCGGCGACCTCTTGCTGATCGACTTGTGGGCCAAGTTCAGCCGCCCAGGCGCGGTGTACTACGACATCACCTGGACTGGCTATTGCGGCCCGGCTCCGCCCGGCGCCATGTTGAACGTCTTCAGCGCCGTCACCGGAGCACGCGATGCCGCCGTGTCGCTGGTCAAGTCAGCCGCCGCCGAAGGCGGCGAACTGGCCGGTTACCAGGTGGACGACGCCGCCCGCGGCCATATCGCCGAGGCCGGTTTCGCACCCTATTTCTTTCACCGCACCGGCCACTCGATCGGCGAGGAAGTCCACGGCAATGGCGCCAACATGGACAACTACGAGACGCACGACGAGCGGCGCGTCCTGCCGCGGACCTGTTTCTCCGTCGAGCCTGGCGTTTATCTGCCGGAATTCGGCATCCGGTCCGAGGTTAATGTCTATCGTGGGGAGGACTCAGCCGAGGTGACCGGCGAGATCCAGACCGCGCTCCTGCGCCTGCTGGAGAGCTGACACCTTACTCGGCCAGATGGAAGGTCCCGACGAATGCGCTGCGCTTCTCCGGGCTCCACCAACTGCCGTTCAGCGCCTTGTCCGCCGTGCCTGTAAAACGGTGATCCAGGGCATAGGCGGCCATGGCGTGGTCGAGTTTTGTGAGCGGCGGATACCATGTCACTTCGTTCGAGCAGTGGTAGTCGCCGGCGCTGATCCCCCGGGTTCTGACAGCCGCCAGCGTGCCCGCCGTTAGACTCACCCGCGCCTCGTGGATCGAATCGCCCTCCACCTTGAACTCGATCGGCATCGAGGCGGTGCCCGTTACATCCTGAAGCAGGTCGCCGGCCATTCTCTTGGCGAACTGCTCAAGCGCCGAGCGCTGCGCGATCGACGCCTTCTGGTCCACGATCAGGTAGGACTTTACCGGGTAGGCGCTGTGAAATTGGTCGCCCAGAGTCGAACTGGCCTTGACTGCCGCCACCACCGACAAGCCATCCAGTTTCACGCCCTCCCAGGCGCCCTGATCGATTCGCCAGCCGAAGACGGCCAGGTTGCCGACCAGTTCGACCTCCGAATTGGCAAAACACGGCCCCGTGAAGACATCCGCCGTCCGGGCTTCGACATAGCTGCCCTTGAGGTCAGTGACGGGGCGGTTGGCGGCGCCGCAGAGTCCGGCAAGCGCCAGAAGCAAGGTCAGGCTTCGGATCATCGTCATCATTCTCCTTGTTCCAACTCGCTGATTCCGGGAAGTCGTCGGCTCCAAGGCGGCGCAGATACTTCCCAATAGAGTACAGATGACTCTCGGCTTCGATTTGACTCATCCCTGTGGAGGCGTTTCCGTTACAATTGACTCGCGTGGTGACCTTGTCCATTGCGCTCGCATGTCTGCTGGCCGGAGTCGCGGCCGGGGCCCAAAGCGCTGGAACACAAAGCGAAGGCCCGGCCCTTCTGGAACGCCTGTCTGAGGCGGCGCGGCACAACCGCGCGGCCGCGGAGAAATTCCTCTTCGAGGAAGACATTGTTCGTGTCGCGGCCAGTTCGTCCGGCGAGCGTACCCTGGGTCGCCGGACATACGAAGTCAGTTTCCTGGAGGGCGAAAACTACTACCGGCTCATCGGCGAAAATGGCTCCCCGCTTTCGATCGACGACGAAATGGCCGAGCAGGAGCGTCTCGTCCGTGTCGAGCGGCATCGCAAGAAGACGCCACTGGAGAAACGCCGCAAGATCGCCGCCAAGGAAGAGCGGAATCGTCTTAAATTCGACCTTGAAAGCCTTGCGCGGACCCATTCGGCGACCGTCGTTGGTTCCGAAACCATCAATAGCCGTGAGGTTGCCGTGGTGGACATCGCACCTGCCGGCAAGATTCGCAAGCCGAAGAATCGAAACGAATGGGGACGGATTCTCGCGGGCCGGCTCTGGTTGGACAACGAGACCGGCTACCCGCTCCGGGCTGAGATGAAACAACTGGTGGAATGGGACCTCCAACCAGCCGGCAACAGGACCACATTCGATTGGATTTTGATGGACGGCGCATGGTTGATTTCATCCATCCGGAACTCTGAGCCGGCTGCCGGCGGCGGGACCCTGATTACCAAGCAGACCTACTCCTCATATAGCCGTTTCCAGGCCGAATCCAAGCTCACCTACACCGAACTCCCATAACCGCGCCCGGCAATGCTACAATTCATACAGATCCCACCGCCGGGTCTCGCATCCGGCGTATTTCAGGAATCCATTCATGCCTAAACTGAAGACCCACAAGGGCGCGTCCAAGCGCTTCAAGAAGACGGGCACGGGCAAGGTCGTTCGCAACCATGCGTTCGCCCGCCACCTGCTCACCTCGAAGTCCCGGGCGCGCAAGCGCAACCTCGGCAAGTCGGTTGTCGCCGACAAAGTCGACCAGGCGAAGTTGCTCGAGATGATCCCCTACTAAACCAGGGGAACCGCGGCGAGCGCGCCGGTGCACTGGCACGTGCCCGAGCCGCCGCCAGATGGATCCGCCCAATCAGGACGGTCCGTTTGACTGATTGAAAGGAGCAAACGTGCCCAGAGTTAAACGATCTACAAACCGCCGCGATTCACGGCGCAAAACTCTAACCCTGGCCAAGGGTTATTTCCTCACCAAGAGCAAGCTCTACCGCGCGGCCCAGGAAGCCGTCGAGAAGGCCCTCGGTTACGCTTATGTCGGCCGCCGCCGCAAGAAGCGCGAGTTCCGCCGCCTCTTCATCCTGCGCATCAACGCCGGCTGCCGCAACAACGGCATGAGCTACTCGAAGTTCATCGGCGGGCTGAAGCGCGCCGGCATCGACCTGAACCGGAAGATGCTGGCGGACATCGCCGCCAACGAACCGGCTTCCTTCACTATTTTGGTGGACAAGGCCAAAACCGCCCTCGCGTAGTTGTTTTCACCGGAAGTCCCGCCTGGGCGGGACTTCCACTTCCCGCCTGTTGTAGGCTTTTAACATGCATCCGATCCACGACGAAGAAGAGAGCATTTTGGAGCGTCTGGAACAGCGCATCGATCAGGCCGCCTCGCTGATTACCCGCCTGAAGGATCGTAACGCTCAACTCGAAGAGGATCTCGCGGAGGCCGCGGCGCAGCGCGATGCCGCCCGCCAGGAAGCCGAGAACGCCCGTGCCGAGGCGGCTCAGCTCGTCGAGCAACTCGATGGCCTGCGGACGCGGCAAAAAGAAGCCGCGGCCCGCGTCAAGAATCTGCTCGCTCAGATGGAGCAGATGGACCTGCTCGGTGAAGGATAACGCAAGGATGAGCGGAAACGAATCCGTGGACGCCTCCGCCGACAAGAGACTCGTCCGGGTCACGATTCTCCAGCAGCCGTATACCCTCCGGTCCTCCGGCGAACCCGGCGAAACCGAGGCCCTGGCCCACTACGTTGACGACCTCATGAGCCAGATCGCCGCCCGCGGCGGAGGCTCGGATACGTCGCGGGTCGCCGTGCTGGCTGCTCTCCATTTGGCTGACCGCGTTCGCGCGCTCGAGAAGCAACTGGATGGCCGCGACGGCGCACTGGCCGCGCTCGAAAGCCGCATCGCCGCCGTCCTCGAAGATTGATTCACGAAGACTGATCCCTTGGGAGCCTGCCATGAGCGATCTCTGCCGCGTCGGCGTTGCGATTGATTCCGATCTCCTGGAAGCTTTCGACGCTCTCATCGCCCAGCGCGGCTACGCCAACCGCAGCGAGGCTGTCCGCGACCTCATCCGAGCCGAACTGAATCAGACCAAGATCGAATCGCCCAGCCAGCCCGTCGTGGGCGCGCTGGCCATGGTCTATGACCACCATGTCCGGCTGCTGGCCGAGAAACTGACGCAAGCCCAGCACGAACACCACGACGCCATCGTCTCCACCCTCCACGTCCATCTGGACCACGACCACTGCCTCGAAATCGTTGTCCTGCGAGGCCCGCGCGAAGAAGTCCAGACCATCGCCGACCGCCTGATCTCCACCAAGGGAGTCCTCCAGGGCCGCCTGACCCTGGCCGCCCTCGCCTCTCACACGCACTCACACTGATAAGAGACGCCAGCCCGACTCTCTGCGCAATTGGCGAGCGCCGCAATCCCTCTTCGGCACTCTCGTCGCGCAGCGTTTCCATTTGCCGCAACCTTCGCTAGGCTGCGTCGTCGCAGACCATCATCAGGCGTTTGCCGAGCACTGACAGCACCGCCTGTAGTTTCTCCGGCCTTGTATCATGCCGGGGATCCAGCAGCCGTCTCACCACCGTTTCCCGCACCCCAAGCCGTCGCGCCAACTCCGACTGGCTCAGGCGCTCATCACGAATCGCCCAGTACAGTGCCAGTTTCCCAGCTATCCAATAGGGGACCGGAACCAATTTCTGCCCGCGCTTCAGGCGGCTCGGCCTGGGCACATCCTTTTTGTCTGAAATTGCGAACGCGATCACGCTCCCTAGACAATCGATCGCCTCCTCCATCGCTTCACCAACGTCGATTCCATCGGTTGCCGCGTTAGCGAAGTCGGGGAATCTGACCACGACACGTCCGTCCTCGCCTCGCCTGAAAACGCCCGGATAAGCAAATGTAAACACCTTGCCTCCTCAGAAGAGATCCCGCGGTTCGATGCCGAGGTCACGGCACATCGCCCGAAGCAGTCCCGTACCCAGTTCCTTCTTCGGATCCTTCACAGTCGTCCAAGCTGAGCCGAGCCACACCCTGCCGTGGCTCCCCTTCCCAGGGTTGGACTCGTGAAGAAAACGAACGCCCTTTCGCAATGCCAGTTGCCTCAGTTTGCGCAGGAACTCGCTTCCCTTCACAACTTCAGGTTCGCACAGATGTGTACGGCATGGAAGATCTCCCCTATGCGTCTGCCCGTCTCACCTTTGTGGGGAGAGATTCCCGGACCACTTCTCCATGCCTGACCAGCCGAGTCTTCCTTGCAACGCTGTTTCCGGCCATCGACGCCTCGAGCAGCAGACATCCGAAATGCTCGAAGCAATCGCCGAGCTTGGCGAGGGAGAAATCCTCTCCATCGAAGTCAAACACGGCTTGCCTTTCGCAATGGAGGTCGAACAGCAACCAACCTCCAATGGATGCCGCCGTGGTTGAGAGCGCGTTCGAGCAGTCCTTCCCTGCCACGATTCGTCTTGCGGCCGTACGCGCGGCAACGATTGCGGCCCTCTACGGATTACCGACGGAATCCCGACGGGACTTGGAACAGGAAGCTCTCTTAGAACTGTGGCGAAAACGCACGGCCTATGATGCACAGCGCGGGAGTTGGCGCACCTTCTCCGAACGGGTGGTCGCCAATAAGATGACTTCCCTGGTGCGCAGCATGTACTCGGAACGGTCCGGGCACTTCAGGGAAGATCCACTCGAGACTCTCGTAGCCTTGGCGGCACCGAACGACCGCGCTGACATACGCGCAGATGTTTCGCGAGTCCTGGCCAACGTATCGCAGTTCGACCGAAACGTAGCTGCGGATCTTATCGACTACTCCCCGATTGAGATCGGCCAAAGGCTGGGTGCCTCCCGCGCAAACGTCTACCGCGCCATCGGACGGCTTCGCGGAGCGTTCACGGAAGCTGGCCTATCCCACCAGGGGCGCGAGCATGAGCGCGACACGGAGATGGCAGTCGATGAATGAGGAAACCGGAAACGCGCTTACCGACACGGACTACGCGAACCTGGCGCGGCGTTGGATTGACAGGCAACTCGCCGAGGCAGCAAGAATCCGGCGCGTCGATTCCAACACCGGACGCCTCCTTATGGGACGGCGTGATCACGCATCTTACGAGGGATTGGCGATCCCATACTTCCTGCCAGGTGAGTCGCGCATTCGCGAATGGCGGCTGCGCCGCGATCACCCCGACCTAGAGTACAAGGACGGCAAACCGAAGGAGCGCGGAAAATACATGACGCCGCCGGGCCGAAGGAACATGATCTACTTCGTTCCGGACAGTTCTCAGGACTTGGTGAAGGCCGTCGACACACCCGTAGTTGTGACCGAGGGCGAGTTCAAGACGCTCGCGCTCTGGCGTCTCGCCAATCACGAAGCGACCGCTCCCCGATTCTTGCCGCTTGGATTAGCGGGCGTTTGGAACTGGCGGGGCACGGTCGGCAAGACCACTGGACCGAACGGCGACCGGCGCGACGTCAAGGGTGTGATTCCCGACCTCGACCTAGTGGTCTGGGAGGGCCGCCGCGTCATCATTGCGTTTGACGCGGACGCGGACAAGAACGAGCATGTTGAAATCGCCAGAAACCTGCTGGCGCGCGAACTGCGGATGCGCGGCGCAGAAGTCGCGACCATCACCTGGGACATGGCGCAGGGGAAAGGGATCGATGACCTCCTGGCCAACGTGGGGCCGGAGAAAGTCTTGGAGTTGCTGGAGGGCACCGACTTTGAAAAGGAGGATGCCGACGACAGCATCAGCGTTCACCAGATCGCCGAGGCCATTACAGCCAGACACCGGTTCGCTCAGGATGCCGGCAAGCGACTCTACATCTTCCGCGGTGGGAGTTACCACGCAGACGGCGCTTCCTTCGTCCGTCAGCAAGTCAAACAGCTTATGGAGCGGATGCGGGTGGCTGCCAAATGGACAAGCCACAAAGCCGAGGAGGTCGTTAAATACATCGAGGTCGACGCACCCACGCTGTGGGAACGGCCGCAGGTCGAGGTCGTGAATGTGCTTAACGGCCTGCTGGATGTCAGCACGAAGAAACTCTCACCACACTCACCCGACTTCCTGTCGCCGGTGCAGTTGCCCGTGAAGTTCGACCCGAACGCACGGTGTTCAATGTGGGACAAGTTCATCGGCGAGGTGTTCCCCGGCGATTCTGAAGCCATCGCGTGGGAGATCCCGGCCTGGCTGGCGACGCCGGATACGTCGATTCAGAAGGCGGTCTTGCTGACGGGCGACGGCGCGAACGGAAAATCCACCTACCTGCGCGCCGTGCTGGCGTTCATCGGACGGCAGAATGTCGCGGCCATCAGCCTTCACCGGCTGGAGAACGACCGCTTCTCGGTCGCGCGCCTTGTCGGCAGACTTGCGAACATCTGTCCCGACTTGCCCAGCGAGGATCTCTCCAGCACCTCGATCTTCAAGTCAATCACCGGGGGCGATGCCCTGATGGCCGAGCGGAAGTTCGAAGAGTCCTTCGAATTCGTGCCGTTCGCGCGGCTGATCTTTTCGGCCAACCACCCGCCCAAGAGCCAGGACGCGTCGTCAGCGTTCTTCCGCCGATGGGTCGTCGTCCCCTTCGAACGAACATTTCACGCGGGCGATCCCGGCACACTGCCTCGCGACCAATTGGATGCGCTGCTTGCCGAACCCACCGAACTCAGCGGCGTGTTGAACAAGGCCCTCGAAGCCCTCACATCGATCCGCCGCCACGGGCTCAGCGAAAGTGAATCCACGCGGCGGGCCATGGACGAATTCCGGCAAACGACTGATCCCGTGGCCGTGTGGCTCGACCGCCATACGGTAGTCGAACCCGATGCCGTGATCCCCGCTGATCCGCTTTGGCAGGACTACAACCAGGACTGTGTGGCGAAAGGCCGGCCAACCGTAAGCAAGACGGCCCTTGGCCGCGCCATTGCCCAGTTGCGGCCCACAGTTGAGAAGCGTCAGAGGACCATAAATGGCAGGCTGTCATGGTGTTACGTGGGGATTGGTTCACTCGCGGAGGACCTCAAGTAGGTTCACGGAGTTCACGCGGTTAACGCGGTTGGCTCTATTTTGTATTCACGCGCGAGAAAAAGGTTCTGGACTGCTACTTTAATCTATAAACAAATAAGGCGGAACCGCGTGAACCTTGTGAACCGCGTGATGATCCCACCGAGGGCGTGAGACAGAATCGGCTCCGCGTGCGTATATACTAAGAATCCCGAAAGTAGCTGCAATTGATTCGCAGCGTGGAGGCAGAGCCGTGCGGGGAAGCGAATTCGAGGACTGCACATACCAGTGGGATCCTTAGTAGTCTCGAAGCACCGTTCCGCAGGCCAGCGCTAAGCGCACCCTCCGAAGGCGTCCCAAAGGTGAGAGACGGGACTCTCGTAAAACTCCTTCCCTTTTTTGCGACACCCGAAGTGTGCCCGATGAAGTCTGCTGACCAGATCCCGTACTACGCACCCGATGGAAGCTCGATGGGCTTTCGCTCGATCGAGGCTGCCAGGCGGCTCATCGCAGGTGGTTACGTGAAGCCAGCCTGCGGCCGGAAGGGACATCTGAAGGCGATCTGGCTGCTCCAGGAGGACGGTGGCAACCCCGTTGAGACGCACGCACGGAATGGCACCCGGTACAGCTTCCTTCAGAACCTCGGCAACGGCAGGCGGTGCTGGAAGCTTCGCCGAGTCGATGGGCGAGACGACGACGGCATGCCGGTGACGACGCGCGGCGTCTTCCACCAAGTGATCAAGGATTGTCTGGTCGAATGAAAGATCTACGACAGATCGGCGGGCGGTACGTGGCCCGGCTCCTGGGCGCATGACGAAGCCTCTGCCGGGTCGGTAAACGGAGAGGATTCAAGCTGTACGAAAAAGTCTGGGTCCTTCCTGGCAACCTTCTACTGCGGGTGGATCATTTGCATAAATGCGCTACCGACACAAGAAATAATTGGTGGTCGGTGGTCGGTGGTCACCCACCGGTGACTGAGGGTTTCCATTAGCATGGGCGTGGGAACAACCATTCCGGCGATGGCGCGGCGCATTGAACTCTGGCCGCTTGACCGGCTGGTCCCTTACTCCAGGAACGCCAGGACACACTCCGCAGAGCAGGTGGCCCAGATCGCGGCGTCCATCG
>CAZLDN010000072.1:0-24333 GCA_964558355.1 uncultured Candidatus Solibacter sp. | reverse complement strand
ACCCCACCATCAAACCCCTCTTCGGAGGCAAACCCCAATGGAACTGAGATGTTCGTGGGGCAGGCGGTGCGGGGGCGGCTCGGGTGGTTTAGTTCGGGGGACCGAAGGAGGGATTTGCGGCACGCTGTTGGGTCGAAGCGCATGGCTCGAAGAAACGGGTTACCCGCCGCCCGCTTCGACCGGCGCGTCGCAACGCAAGCCGACGGTGATAGGATGACCGCAACAAGCGAGTATCCGGCATGAAAACCCGTTGCCTCTTCATTCTCCTTTTGGGCGCCGCCTCCGCCTTCGCCGCCGGCCGCCAGACCATCTCCCTCAACGGCGAATGGCGCATGGCCGACAGCGTCACGGCCGAACCGCTCCCCGGCGAGTTCTCGCATCGCGGCCCCGTCCCCGGCCTGGCGAACCTCGCCACGCCGGCGTTCGCCGACGTCGACAAATTCGACGGCCGCGAGTTCATCGACTCCAGTATTCGCGAGAAGAAACTGTCCGAGTCGGCGCGCGTGAAGACCGCGGGGGTGTCCCGCCAGCAGCGCAACTATTTCTGGTATCGCCGCGCCTTCCCGATCACCGCGAAACACCAGTGGGCCATCCTGCGGGTCAACAAGGCGCAATGGGGAACGGCCGTCTGGCTCAACGGAAAGAAGATCGGCGAACACCTTGGCTGCTTCACCGCCGGACTGTTCGACCTCACCGCCGCGATCAACTGGTCCGGCGCGAACGATCTCGTCATCCGCATCGGCGCGCATCCCAACGCCGTCCCCGATTGGGTCCCGGCGGGCACGGATTTTGAGAAGTACAAGTGGACCGCGGGCATTTACGACAACGTTTCCCTCGCGCTCGGCGACGGCCCGCGCATTGAAACCGTGCAGGTCGCCCCGAAAATCGCCGGACCCGAGATCGTCGTGCAGACCGTCATCGTCAACCCCGCGAAGACGCCGGTCACCGTCGCTCTCGACCAGGTCGTGAAACCGTGGAAAGGCTCGGCCATCAGCGGGCGCGACATTCCGCGCAGCGTTCGTTTGGCCGCAGGTGAGACACGCGCCATCACCAGCACCATCAAGCTGCCAGGCGCGAAACTGTGGACTCCGGAGGTTCCGAACCTCTACGTTCTTGAATCGTCCACCAGCGGCGACTCGCTGACCACGCGCTTCGGCGTTCGCGAATTCCGCTTCGACACGCCCACCAAGCGCGCCTATCTCAATGGCAAGCTCTACTTCCTCCGCGGCGGCAACATCACCCTCCACCGCTTCTTCGAAGACCCCGAATGCAAGGATCGCCCGTGGGACGAGAAGTGGGTGCGGCGCCTGCTGGCTGAGATGCCCCGCTGGATGAACTGGAACAGCTTCCGATTCTGCATCGGCCCCGTTCCCGGCATGTGGCTCGACATCGCCGACGAAGCTGGGCTGCTGATCCAGAACGAATTCTTCATCTGGAACGGCCGCAGCAACTTTCCACCCTACCGGACCGAAGAACTCCTCACCGAATACGCCGAGTGGATGCGTGACACCTGGAACCACCCCAGCATTGCCGTCTGGGACGCCAGCAACGAAACCGACGCGCCCGTACTGCGCGATGTGGTTGTCCCCCAAAGCCGGAAACTCGACCTCTCCAACCGCCCCTGGGACAACGGCTACTCGACGCCGTCAGGTCCCGACGATCCGGTGGAAGATCACCCCTATCTGTTCAGCACGTTCCGCGGCGAAGGCAAGTTCTCGATGACGCAACTGGAGCAGATGACCGGCGGCAAGACCACCAACTCCGGCCACCCTTCCGCGCACGCCGTCGTCATCAACGAATACGACTGGCTGTGGCTGAATCGCGACGGCACGCCGACTCTGCTGACCGAGAAGGTGTACGAGAATCTCGTCGGCCCGAACGCCACGCCGGATCAGCGTTTCGAGGCTCTCGCCTACAACCTCGCCGGTCTCACTGAGTTCTGGCGCGCCCACCGCAACGCCGCCGGCGTGCAGCACTTGGCGTGGCTGACATGCAGCTACCCAGGAGTCAAGACGTCGGACCACTGGCGCGACGTCGGCAAACTGGAGTTGGAGCCGCACTTCGCCGACTGGGTCCGCGAATCGTTCCGCCCGCTCGGCCTGTACATCAATTTCTGGCAGCCGAAACTGAGGGCCGGCTCGCAGCGGACTTACGCCGTGATGATGGTCAACGACGATGGGGTGGCCCGCTCAGGCAACCTGCGTCTGGAATTCACCGGCGCCGGTTCCGCCGTCATCCCCTTCAAGATCCCCGCCTACGGCGCGCAGACTCTGCAAGTCCCGCTGCAGGCGCCGCCAGCGGCGGGCTCGTACTTATTGAAAGCGACCGCATCGGCGAACGGCGTAGCCGAGCCGACCCTCAGCCGCCGTAAAGTCCAGGTCGAATAGGAAACCAGCCTGACCCAGGTTCCGGGTTCGTCGCGGGGTCCATCCGCCCGTCACCCTGCGGCAGACCCCATGCGTTTGCGTACAAGCCGCCGAGGCCGGATAACGGCATTTCCTAAAACAGTACAAGGAGGTCTGAAAATGAAGTTATTCAAACGGCGGTTGATTGTCCGTCTTGCCCTGATGGCGGCGCTGGCGGGCGTCACCGGAGCGGCGGCGGCCGAGAAACGGGATGCTATGTTCATCCACATCAGCCACGGCGCCGATCATCCTCATCGGGTGCTCATGGCGTTGAGCATGGCCAGCATGATGTCCGAGGATCACCCGGTCCTCGTCTACTTCGACATCAAAGGCATCGAGGTGGTTCTCCAGGGGGCCAAAAATATCACTTTTGCCCACTTCCCTTCCTCCCAGGACCAACTCTCCACACTCCTGAAGAAAGGAGTCGCGATCATGGCTTGCCCAGGCTGCTTGAAGGCCGCCGGGATTCAGGTTGCCAACAAGAAGCAGTTCCTCGCTTTCACCGAGGGCAGAATCATCACGCTCGATTACTGAGAGTTTGGATGTTGCAACGGACCTCTCACGGGATTCCCCGGCGGCCCTGTAGTGTCCAAAATCGCAAACCGCAGCCCGCTGCTAAGTTTCATTGACGCCAGACGGTTCAGAGCTCCTCTCGGAGTCGCTCTTCGTCGTTGAGATCGACCACCATCGAATGAAGACTCCACGCAAACCAGTGGCCGAAGGCCTCCAGATCCCGCCGTCTGGACCATGAAGAAGGGACACGGTACCAGCCATCGAGCCGCTCCCCAAAGAAAGGCTTGACCCAGCCTCAGCCGTGTGATAAACCATATTCACTATGAGAGTTTTGCGGGGCGGCAGTGTATACAGCCAGTCCGGCGAATTTTCTCTCAACAAATTGAGTCCGACAGTCTGACATCAGCGAGATGGAGGTTCCTATGCGCACGAAGCTGCACCGCCCGGCCAACGGCTTGGCTTTGATTCTGGCTCTGCTATTGGTAGCCCTGATATTGCCGCAAACGGCTCAGTGTCAGGTGCTCTACGGTTCCATCGTCGGAACCGTGGAGGACCCGTCTGGCTCTGTGGTGCCAGGCGCTAAGGTCACTCTCACCAACACGGCCACCGGATCGATTCGCGAAGTCCAGGCCGATGAGCAGGGCCGCTACAACGCCCTCAGCCTCCCAGCCGGCGCCTACAACATGGTGGTCACCTCTTCCGGCTTCCGCACCCTCACCCGCACGGGCATCGAGGTCACCATCAACAATGTCACGCGCGTTACCGCTCGACTCGAAGTGGGCCAGATCAGCGAGCAGGTGACGGTGTCGGCATCCGCCGCCGCCCTGCAAACCGACCGTTCAGACACCCGCTCCGAGATCAGTTCCCAGACCGTGGTGGAACTGCCCCTGCCGGCCTACCGCAACTATCAGAGCATGATCAACCTCGTTCCAGGCGCCACGCCCGCGATGGAACAGAACTCGATGGGCGCCTCGCCGCAGCGGTCGCTGACCACCAACGTGAACGGCACCAACCGCAACAACAACAACACACGCGTCGACGGCGCAATCAACGTTTACATCTGGCTGCCACACCACACCCTGTACAATCCTCCGGTCGAGGCGATCGAGACGGTCAACATCTCCACGTCGTCCTTCGACGCCGAGCAGGGCATGGCCGGCGGCGCCGCCGTCACGGTTGCCACCAAGTCCGGCACCAATCAAGTCCGCGGTGCGGCCTTCTGGTATCACGACAACCAGCACCTTTACGCCCGGCCTTTCTTCTATCGCATCAACGAGAACAAGCCGGCACTGCCGAAGGCGATCGTCAATATCCCCGGCGGCGCCATTGGCGGCCCGATTGTCAAGAACAAGCTGTTCTACTTCTTTAGCTTCGAGCGCACCTGGCAGCGCACCGGCGTCTTCGCCAACTCCAGTGTTCCCCCCGCCGACATGCGCGCAGGCAACTTCGCCGCCTACTCTGGCCTGGGCAATATCTACGACCCGCTCACGGGCGAAAGCGACGGTTCAGGCCGCGTCCCGTTCGCGAACAACCAGATTCCCTCAGCCCGCTTCTCGCCGACCTGGACCAAGATCCAGCCAATGGCGCCGATGCCCAACCAGCAGGCCACCGACACCTATGGCCTGTCGGGCAACTACTTTAGCTCCACCACGCTCGGACTGACGCGCGACCAGTACGACTTCAAGTCCAACTACAACGTCAACACCAAGCTCATGATCTGGGGCAAGTACTCCCACATGAACGCACCGGTCCAGGGCGTGGGCGCCCTCGGCGAACTCACCGGCCCCGCTCTCGGCCAGATGGGCAAGGCCGATGTTCGCATCATCATGCCCAGTTTCGGCTTCAACCTGACGACGTCGCCGACCTTCCTCATCGACGGCGTCTTCGGCCACACCCGCTTCAAGAACGTGGCCCTCGGCCCCGACTACGGCAAGAACTGGGGTTCGGAAATCTGGAAGATCCCCGGCACCAATGGCGGCAAGGCCTTCGCCAGCGACATCCGCTACTCGGGCCAGCCCTGTATCAACAATGGCCTCACCGGCTGGGGCAACTGCCAGGGGTCCAACCCCAACTTCTATGACGACCGCAGCTACACCTACACCACGAACTTCTCGAAAGTGAAGGGCGCCCACGAGTTCCGTTGGGGCATCGATATTGTGCATCATGCCATGAACCACTGGCAGCCCGAGATCGCCAATCCCCGCGGCACCCTCAACCCCACGGGCAACGCCACAATCCTGCGTGGACAGATCTCACGCAGCACCCACACTTACGCCGCCGGCCTGCTCGACATCCTCGGCAGCGCCAGCAAATCGGTGCAGTTCTTCGATATGCACACCCGCGAATGGCAGAATGGCCTGTACTTCCGCGATCGCTGGCAGGTGACGCGCAGCTTCACTCTTAACATCGGCGCACGTTACGAGTACTACCCGCTCATGTCTCGCGGCGATGGCCGCGGCATCGAGCGATGGGATCCTTCCACGAACCTGGTCACCATAGGCGGCGTCGGCAACGTGCCACAGAGCAACGGCATGAGCGTTTCGAAGAAGCTCATCGCGCCCCGGCTCGGCTTCGCCTGGCGCCTCAATGACGACACCGTGATCCGTGCGGGCTATGGGATCACCTTCAATCCGATGGTCGTCTCACGCCCACTTCGGGGCCTCTACCCCGCCACCATCGCGGGAAACTGGGTCTCGCCCTTGCAGTACGGCTACTACGGGACGCTCACACAGGGCATCCCTGATGTGCCGACACCCGACATCGCTACCGGCACGATCACGCTGCCCGCCACGGTCAACATGGGACCCCGCAGCCCCTATGCGGGACAGTTGCACCGTGGCTACATCCAAAGCTGGAATCTCACGGTTGAACGGAAACTTCCCGCCGACTTCTTGCTGTCGGCCGGCTACGTCGGCAACCAGACCGTCCGGCAGTTCCTGGACAGGGATATCAATGCTGCCACTTACATCGGCGGCGGCCCGACCAGCCGTCCATTGGTCGCCACGCAGAACCGCCTCATCGAAGCTCTTATGTGGGACGGCTGGGGCAACGCGAACTACCATTCGCTCCAGGTCGCGCTCAACAAAAACCTGTCGCGCGGCCTCTTCATGAAAGGCGCATACACCTGGTCCAAGGCCATCAGCCTTTCCGACGAAGATGGTTGGGCTGGAATGCCGCTCACCAATATGCCTAGCGCTCTCGCCCGCAACCGTTCCGTCACCGGTTACGACCGCACGCAGATGTTCGTCATGAGCTGGGTCTATGAACTGCCCTGGGGCAAGGGCCGTCCGATCGCCCTCTCAGGAATCGCCGATTATGTCATTGGTGGTTGGCGTGTCAACGGCATCTACTCCGCCTACACCGGGACGCCGTTCACCGTCTCGGCCAGCACGACATCGCTCAACACCCCTGGCTCCAACCAGACCGCCGACCAGATCGGCGAGATCGTCAAGATCGGTGGGATCGGCGCCGGCACGCAATACTACGACGTTACTGCGTTCCGCGATCCCAACTTCCAGCGTCCGGCGAATACGTACCGCTTCGGGACCATGGGCCGCAACGCCTTGTATGGGCCCGGCTTCCAGAAAGCCGACCTCGCCCTGTTCAAGGACTTCAATCTGACCGAGCGTTTCGTCATGCAGTTCAAGGCCGAGGCGTTCAACTTCACCAATACGCCGCGCTTCAACAACCCAGCGTCCAACGTCAGCAACATGACGGTGAATCAAACCACCGGCGCGATCACCAACACCAACAACTTCATGGCGATCACCAGCGCTTTCGACGGCCAGGAACGCAAGTTCCGCTTCGGCCTGCGTCTGTCGTTCTAACCGATCGAGTATCGCCTTCCAGCAACCGGCGCGGCGGCCACATCGCCTCCGCGCCGGTTTGCTTGTCCGGCTATGCTTAAACGGTGAAAGCAATCGAGTACGGCAAAGGCACTCTCCATCCGTCCGAAATGGCTTCGCACGTCGCCCGCTCCACGGGCGCGCGCATCTTCCAGGTCACCAGCCATCCATCCATCAACCACCTCAGCTACTTCCTCCAAAGCTCGTTCACCCCTGATTCAAAGCGCCTGATCCTCACCTCCTACCGCACCGGCAACGCGCAACTGTTCGAAGCCGGTTTTCCTGACGGCGATATCCGCCAGTTGACGGCCGGCGCACCCATCCATCCCTACTCGCCCACCCTCTCGCCCGACGGCCGGCGCGTCTTTTTTACAAGGGGCGGAGGCGTTTGGACTCTCGACCGCGCCAGCCTGGAAGAGACTCGTATCGTCGAATTCGACGGGGCGCAGTTGGGCGAGTGCTCGCTCGGCGACGGCGGCCGATGGATCGCCGCGGCGATCAAGCAGGGCTCGCTCCAGGGCCTTGTCACCGGCTGCGCCGACGGCTCGGGTTGGCGGATCATTCCATTCACGCGGATGGTGATCCATCCGCAGTTCCACCCGCTGGAGCCCGATTGGATCGAATTTGCCGGCGACCCGGCGCCGCGCATGTACCGCGTTCGCCGCGATGGAACAGGGATGGAATGCCTCTACATCCACGATGGCTCCGAGTGGATCACCCACGAGACATTTCTCGGCACAACCGGCGACCTGATCTTTGTCCATTGGCCGAAATGTCTTTATCGCATGGATTGGAACACGCGCGCCATCTCCCGCGTCACCGATTACCGCGTGTGGCACATCAGCCCGAACCGCGACGGCACACGGGTGCTCTGCGACACCAACCAGCCGGATGAAGGGATCTTCCAGATCGACGTGGCCACCGGCGTACGCCGCCAGATCTGCCTGTCCGAGTCGGGCAATGGCGGTACGCAGTGGGCCAAGGATACGCCGGCCAATTGGAAGGCGGATTCAAAATCCACTTTGAGTTATTTGGAAGTACCCACCGATTCAATCTACGGACCGCAGTGGACGCATCCACACCCGTGCTTCTCGCCGGACGAGAAGTTCGTCACCTTCACCAGTAATCGAACCGGATTCGCGCAGGTCTATGTCGCCGAGAACACCGTGACGCGATAGGTGAGCGTCAAGGGCTTGCCCGGCGTCAGCGTGATCGTCTCAAGACCGGGATAGTTGACCGCGACATAGCCATAGTGCCGCAGGCACCAGCCGTTGGGGTACTTGGGGTTCCCCGCGCCATCCGCGATGCGAAGGCCGGCGCGGCGGCCGCTGAAGGTAGCTTCGAGTTCAGCCCAGGGGTGCTGGACCATGTCGGAGTCCTTCGCTTCCACGCCCTTGTCGCTTCGCAGGACGGTTTCGGTGCGGGGGGCGAAACGGACGCCGAAACCGCCGTAGCCCTTGATCTCGCGGCCTGCAATTTCGACGGGCGAGTCCACGGCTTCAAACGTCAGCGTAATGTCGATGTCACGACGGTTGCCGGCGGCCCCGTGCACTGTCAGTTTGACAGTCTCCTTCACTGCTTTCCGCTCGCCAACGAACCAGCCGTTCTCGACGGCCAACTCGGCAGTCGCCGGGCCGGCCCGGCGCTCCATCCAGCGCACGAACCGTTGGTGCATCCCTACGACGGCCCAGACATCATGGGTCTTGCCTTCGAATTTGACGATAGGCCAGCTCCAGCAGATCCCCCGGTGGTGGGGGTGGTCTTTGGGAAAATCATCGGTCACCACGGTCCCATCTGGCGCATACACGGGATGGATGTAGGAGGAGCGGCGGTACTTCTCATCCACGCCTTCCCGCAACACCATCCCGTGGTTGTAGACCAGGACTGGCTTTCCATTCTCAACCACTTCGAGTGACGCGGGCGTGACTTCGCGGAACTGGAACGGGCCTTCAGCGTGGACAGTCGCCGCCGAAAGCGCCAGCATCACGCCGGCTGTCAGGAGATTGCTCCAGCGATCACGTCCGCGGCACACCGGGCGCCCGCCTATCGAGATTCGTTTCATGCCGGAACGATCCGCTCCGCTGCCGCATCCCACTTCATGTACTTGCGCTGTTGCAGCGACAGGATGCCGAACTGGCAGGCTGCAACCCCGTAGTAGCCGAGCGTCTCATCGCACTTCAGCGGCTCGCCGAACCGGATGGCGCGCAGCAGGTTGCGCCAATGCAGTTCCGTGTCCTCGCCGCCCGTCTTGCGGTGCACGATCTCCTTGCCCTCCTTCGCAAAAAGCTTCTGGGGCGTGATGGTGAAACCGGTGGGCGTGAACTCGAGCGTCGCCTTGTGGCCGCGGAGAACGTGCGCCACCGGACTGTCATTGGCCAGCGACGAGATCAGCATGACGGTGGGACCGCCCGGATAGTCGAGCATGATGTTGATCGTGTCCGGCACCTCGGCCGTGCTTTGGGTGAACTCGAACTTGCCGCCATGCGCCGAACCGTATTCCGGGATCTTCAGCCCAAGCGCCTTGATCAGCCGCGTGACGCGGTGGACGAAGAGCCCGGCCGGAACTCCACCGGAATAGTCGAAGTAGCGGATCCAGTTGAAATAGCGTTCGGCGCTGAAGGGCCGCTTCCGCGCCGGCCCAAGAAAGAGGTCCCAATTGAAATTGACGCCCGGCTTGATGTCGGGATCCACCGGCTTGAGCCAGAAGTCGTCCTTGTAGTTGCGGGAATAGTCGATTTGCGCGATCACGACCTTGCCGAGCGTGCCGTCCTGAACGTACTTGTAGGCGGTCTCGTAGGAGTCGTCCGACATGCCCTGCACGCCGACCTGCATCTTCACGCCGGTCTCGCGGACCTTCGCCACCACCCGTTTGGCCTCTTCCACCGAGTGCGTCATCGGCTTTTCGCAATAGATATGCTTGCCCGCGCTGGCCGCGTCGACAGCCATCTGCCCGTGCCAATGATCGGGCGTGGCGATGACGACCACATCGACATCTTTGTTCGCCAGCAACTCGCGGTAATTCTGATAGGGCCGGCCGCCGGTCAATTGAGCCGCCTGCTGCGCGCGCTTGTCGAACACGTCGCACACCGCATTGACCTCGACCTTGTCGGCCTCCTTCATCTTGAGCAACGTGGCGATGTGGGCCCCGATACCCCTCCCGCCGCAGCCGATCACGCCCACGCGAAGCCGGTCGGCGGGCGGCTGTGCCGCGGCCGCGGCAAACGCGGCCCCGCCTGCGAATTCTCTTCTCGATATGGTGCTCATGTTGTCTTCATTCCTCGATAGGGAGCGCACCGCGCCCAGTGGCGGTTTCGGCCCGGATTTTCATCCTGGGTCTCGTTCGAGTGTGAGTATACAACAAACCACCCCAGCAGACCGTGCTGCGGGAAGGTCGCTGAAGTGAGGGTTGCGCAGGTTGCAGTTGATCGATTCCTCGCCAGCCGATTAATGGGGCATCAAGAGCGTCAAACCGTCCGGGACCACCTCCAGCCGTGCCGCTCCCTCGCCCGCATACTCCCCGTCCACCTGCAAATCAGGCCCGCCACCGGCTTCCGCCTCCACCACTAGCTCGTCCACCAACTTCAGCCGCACCCCGCTCATCCCTTCCAGCCGGTTCAACAGCACCCCCCCGAAGTACTTCAAGTATCTGAAGGTACTCGGCCCCTCGAACGCCACCAGCGCCAGCTTCGGCATCCGGATGTCGGCGTGGCGCGCAATCTCCAGATCGCCCCCGTAGTTCTTCACCCTGCTCGCCAGCGCAAAACTCGTTCTCACGCGCTCGCCATCCACCACGGCCGTGAATTCCGGCAGCGCCTGCCCCAGAGTCGCAAAACCCGCATACCAATAGCTCAGCTTCCCGAATCTCTTCTTGAACCCCGGACTCACCCGTCTCACAATCGACGCATCCAGCCCCGCCCCGGCCATCGCCAGGAAGTACCGTTTCGGTCTGTCACCCACGGTCATCGCCCCCACCGCGATCTTCACCGGTTCCGACCTCAGCAATCCCGGCAACGCCGTCCGGTTCCGCTTGCCAAGCCCGATCTCCATCGCCGTCACGTTCGCCGTCCCGGCCGGAATGATCCCCAGCGCCACATGAGTCCCGACAAGCCCTTGCAGCGCTTCGTTCACCGTCCCGTCGCCGCCAGCAACTAGCACCAGGTCGGCGCCCGCGGCCACCGCCTCGGCGGCTTGCCTCCCCGCCGTTCCCGGACCTTCCGTCGCCACCACCGTCAGCGAGCCGGCCAACTGCTGCAGCGTATCGTAGGCCTCATACACCATCGCCGGCCGGCTACGAATCTGCCCCGCCGTCGGATTGTATAGAAAAATCCCTCTCTCGTATCGTGCGTTCAGGACGACCCTCTCGGTACGATTATAGAGGCCACCTTTCACATGAGCGAAACACTCCAGGCCGAGATCCAGCAACTGCGGGACGAACTCCGCCGTCACGAGCATCTCTACTACGTCCTCGACCGGCCCGAAATCGCCGACGCCGGCTACGATGCCCTCATGCGCCAACTTCAGGCGCTCGAAGCCGCCTACCCCGAACTCATCTCTCCCGACTCACCTACCCTCCGCGTCGGCGGCGCGCCCCGCGAAGGCTTCGTCAAGGTCGATCACTCCTCGCCCATGCTGAGTCTCGACAACGCGCTCAATCCCGCCGAACTCGCCGCCTTCCACACCCGCGCCGCCGACTTGCTGTCTGGCGGCCCATTCATCTACACCGCCGAATTGAAACTCGACGGCCTCTCCCTCGCTGTCCACTACCGCGGCGGCATGCTCGCTTCCGCCATCACCCGTGGTGACGGCCGCACCGGCGAAGACGTCACTGAAAACGCCCGCACCATTCGCTGCCTGCCGTTGAGCGTCAAGGCCCCTTGGCTCGAATTCGAAGTTCGCGGCGAGGTCGTCATGTCCAAGGCCGCCTTCGAGCGGCTCAACCAGGAACGCTCGCGCGACTCGCTCCCGCTCTACGCCAATCCACGCAACTCCGCCGCCGGCTCGCTCCGAGTCCTCGAACCCGCCATCACCGCCTCCCGCCAACTCGACTTCTACGCTTACTTCCTCCTGGTCGGCGGCCAGCCCGCGATGCCTTCGCATTTCGAGTCCCTCGACAAACTCGCGGAACTTGGCTTCAAGGTCAATCCAAACCGCGCCCGCGTCTCCTCCCTCGATGAACTTCAACAGTTCTGCGATCGCTGGGAAACCGAACGCGACGCCCTGCCCTACGAGATCGACGGCATCGTCGCCAAGATCGACTCCATCGCCCATCAGCAAGTTCTCGGCTACACCGCAAAGGCGCCCCGCTGGGCCATCGCCTATAAGTTCCCGCCGCGCCAGGCCGAAACGGTCGTTGAAGCCATCGATGTCCAGGTCGGCCGCACCGGCGTCCTCACGCCCGTCGCCCGTTTGCGGCCCGTCACCGTCTCCGGCGTCACCGTTTCGAATGCCACCCTGCATAACGAAGAGGAGATCGCCCGCCTCGGCCTCATGATCGGCGACAAAGTCGTGATCGAACGCTCCGGCGATGTCATCCCCAAGGTCGTGAGCGTCAAAGCCCAAGGTCCTGATCGCCGCCCCTTCGAAATCCCCAGGACCTGCCCGGTCTGCCAGGCGCCGGTCATGCGCGCCGAAGGAGAAGTTGCCAGCCGCTGTCTCAATACCAACTGCCCCGCGCGGCTCAAGGAATCGGTCCGGTTCTTCGCCTCGCGCGCCGTCATGGATATTGATGGCATGGGCGAAGTTCTCGTCGATCAACTCGTCGAACGTGGACTCGTGCGCAACGTCGCCGATATCTACTCGCTCACCGCGCCTCAACTGCAGGATCTCGACCGCATGGGCGAAAAGTCAGCCGCCCGTATCGTCGCCGGCATCAAGGCCTCGCGCTCACGCCCCTTGCCCCGCCTCATTTCCGGGCTCGGCATCGCCTTCGTTGGCGAACGCACGGCGCAACTGCTCGCCGAACATCTCGGCTCGATGGACGCCCTCTCGACCGCCACCTCCGAGACCCTCCAACTGGTCCCTGAGGTCGGTCCAAGGATCGCCGAATCGATCCTCCGCTTTTTCGCCGAACCTCACAACGCCGCCCTCATCGACGCCCTCCGCGCCGCCGGCATTGTCATGACCCACGAAACCCGCCGCCCAGCGGCCGGGCCTCTCGCGGGTCAGACTATTGTCCTCACAGGCACACTGCCCACGCTCTCCCGCGACCAGGCAACCGAAATGATCGAAGCCGTCGGCGGAAAGGTGACCAGTTCAGTCACGAAGAAGACCACGGTGGTCGTCGCCGGCTCGGACGCCGGGTCAAAGCTCGAAAAGGCCATTCAACTGAACATCCCCGTCTGGGACGAGGCAACTCTCCTCGACAAATTGAAAGCTGACGTACCGCATTCATGAAATCGATCGCACAAATCCTGCTTGCCTGGGGACTGCCCGGCACCCTGCTCATCGGCATCATAGACGGGGCCGGACTCCCTAATCCCTCCGGCCCCGACATCGCCCTCGTGCTCTATTGCTCACAGCGCCCCGATAACGCCTTCCCCGCCGCCGCGCTCGCCGTCATCGGGTCGCTCATCGGCTCCGCTATCCTTTTCCTGCTGGCCCGAAAGGGCGGCGAAATGTATCTCGAGCGATACACCGAATCGGCCCGCGGCCGCCGCTGGCGGCGCTGGTTTCAGCACTACGGTCTCATCACCGTCTTCATCCCCGGCCTCATCCCGATCCCCATGCCGTTGAAACTCGCCGTCGTCTGCGCCGGAGCCCTCGGCATCTCGCTGCGATCGTTTCTAGCCGTCCTTGCCGCCGCCCGCATCCCGCGTTATTTCGCCATCGCCTACCTTGGTCAGAAACTCGGCGAGGAGTCCTTCGCCTACCTCAGGCACCACAAATGGGATTTCGTCCTGATCGCACTCGGCCTCTTCGTCTTCTCGTTCCTTCTGGTCAAAGCCTCCGACTACCTCCGCGCCCGCCGCACAGCCTGAGGCCGCGAACGAAGAGAGCGGGTTTCTTCCTCCGCGCCGCCTGACAACCCAACGCGCGAACCGCGAACGAAGAGAGCGGGTTCCTTTCCGCATGTTCGACAGTGCGGGCAATCCCCCCCCGCCCCAACCATCGGTTATAAACTGGTCCCCATGACCACCACCCGACGCGGATTCCTCGCCTCCCTCGCCGCCGCCCCGCAACTGCTCGCGCAGAACCCCCGCGACGTCCGCATCGTGGACGTAGTCACCTCAAGGGAAGACTACACCTACCGCGCGCCGCTCAAATTCGGCGGCGCCATCGTTGACCGCGTCACGCTCCTGAACGTCAACGTCACCATCGCCGACCGCGCCGGCCGCACGGCCAAGGGCTTTGGCTCAATGCCAATGGGCAACATCTGGGCCTTCCCATCGAAGACGATGAACTACTCGCAGACGCTGGCCGCCATGCAGACCCTCGCCGCCAAACTCCGCACCATCACTGCCTCCTGCACCGAATTCGGCCACCCCGTCGAACTCAACCACATCCTTGAACCCGCCTGGCTGCGCGCCGGCGACGACACCACCCGCGAACTGAAACTCGCCGAGCCTATCCCCAAACTCTGCACGCTGGTCACCGCCTCGCCCTTCGACGCCGCCCTCCACGACGCCTATGGCAAGCTCAATAAACGCTCCGCCTACCACTGCTACGGCCGCGAGTTCCTGCGCGAGGACCTCTCGCGTTACCTCGGCGCTGAGTTCAAGGGCCTCTATCTCGGCCAGTTCGTCAACCGCGAACCCAAGCCCCGCATGCCGCTCTATCACCTGGTCGGCGCCGTCGATCCCATCGTCGAAGCCGACATTCCGAAACGCATCAACGACGGCCTGCCCGAGACGTTGCCCGAATGGATCGACTACAACGGCCTCACCCATCTCAAGATCAAGCTCAACGGCGACAACCTCCAATGGGACCGCGACCGCATCCTTACCGTCGACCGCGTCGCCGCCGAGGTCATGGCCCGCCGCAACACCACCACGTGGAACTACTCGCTCGACTTCAACGAAAAGTGCCCCAACGTTGAATACCTGCTGGGCATGTTGCGCCAGGTGAAAGAAAAATCGCCCGCCGGATTCGATCGCATCCAGTACATCGAACAGCCCACCAAGCGCGACCTGAAATCCGACAAGCACAACGTCATGCACGAAGCGGCGAAGCTCCGGCCCGTGGTCATCGACGAGTCGCTGATCGATCTCGAAAGCCTCGCTCTGGCGCGGGAGATGGGCTACTCGGGTGCGGCGCTCAAAGCCTGCAAAGGCCAAGCCCAGGCCCTGCTGATGGCCGCCGCCGCTCAGAAGTGGAAAATGTTCCTCTGCGTCCAGGACCTGACGTGCCCCGGCGCATCGCTGATCCACTCCGCCGGTCTGGCCGCCCACGTCCCCGGAGTCGCCGCCATCGAGGCCAACTCGCGCCAGTACGTCCCCGCCGCCAACAAGACCTGGGAAGCGAAATTCCCCGGCATCTTCAACGTCAAGGACGGCTACATGAACACGTCGATCCTCAACAGACCGGGCCTCAGCGCGGTCTAGGCGCTGTGGGGCAGCCTTGCAGCCTGCGAAGGGCTTCAGCCCGACTGCGTGCGTGACACGGGTCCGAAGCCGTACAGAAGCCCTGCCCCCTGAGCCGGCAACCGCAATGAGAAACGGGCGAGATCGCCACCCTTCGATGCGCGAACCTCGCCCGCAGCCCATCGTTTGAGTGCGTCTACATCCCGCCGCCGGCCGCCTCCGCCAGCAGAGCCTTGGCTTCCACCAGGTAACGGTTCAACTCCACGGCCTTGGCGAACGACGTCTTCGCAGCCGCGGTCCGACCCAAGCCCAACTGGCCCAATCCCGTCACGTAGTGGCCCATCGCCTGCCGCAACTGCCGCGACTGCGCCTCGCCGAACTTGGCGAAGAAGTCGCGTCTCGGCGTCCGCGTCATCGCATCCTGGCCGGCCTTGACCAGCGCTTCGAACACCTGCTTTGCCCGCGCCTTCTCGCCCAACTCGACCAGCGACATGCCGCGGTAGTAGAGCAGCACCGCGCCCGAATCCACCGTCGCCAGCGGGTTGTCCTCGGTCCCGATCAGCGCCGCGGCCGATTCCTCATACGCCTTGGCCGCGTCATCCTTTCGGCCCAGGCGGGCGAGCGCCTTGCCTTCCCAGTAATGGACCTCGGGCGCGCGCGAACCACGGTAGCTGCGGGTCGTCTCCAGGTTCTCCGGATACTCGATCGCCGCCTTATAGGAAGCCAGCGCGCCGGCGTAATCCTTCGCCGCCATCTTCTTGTGGCCCTGATGGAGATTGGCGCCGGTCCAGGCGTCGGTCACCGAGAAGCGTGCGCCGCCCTCCCAAATGTGGAAGTGGCGCTGCTTCATGATCTCGATGGCGATGTCGTCCTGCCCGGCGAGAAGCCGTAACTGCACCTCGCGCGCCGCAGCGTCGTCGCGCTTGCGCACCGACTCCTTGTTCTTGTCGATGATCGCCAGGCGCTTTTCGACAGGCGCCTGCGCCCACTCATAGAGCTTGTCCAACTCGTAATACCAGAGCGCGTCGGCCGGCTCCAGCGCGACCGCCTTTTCAAGCGCCGCCGTCGCCTGCGGAACCGTCTTCTCGTCCGTGCTCCAGGCCACCGCCAGATTGCGCCAGGCCAGCGCCATCGACGGATCGCGCTTCAGCGCCTCCTGCCACAGCTTCACGGCTTCCACGGGCTGCCGGTCATAGAGGTACAGACCCATCAGATAAGGCGGCCGCGCATCCAACGGGTTCAACTCCATCGCCGTCTTCAGCGCCGGCAAGGCCTCGCGCTGGAACGGGAAAACCAGGTCGAGACTCATCTTCGCGGCGCGATCAAAATGAGCCTTCGCCGTCGGCGTCTGGCCCAATTTCTGAGCCAGCCAGCCACGGTAATAGGCCACCATGGGCGATTGCACCGGCATCTGGTCCAGCAGCAACGCGGCCTCGATATTCATGCCCGCGCTCAGGCAGTCCACGACGAGTTCCAGGCCTTCATCCGGAAACGCCCTGAAGGTGCCCACCAACTCGCCCGCATTGCGGAAACCGCGCGGATCGATCGGGTCGATGGCGGCGATCTTCTGCCGCGCCTCGCGCGCCTCGCCGCCGCGGCCAAGCCGCATCAGAATGGTCGACTTGAGCGACAGCGCCCGCGTGTTCCACTGATTGGTCACCAGCGACCGGTCCAGCAATTCCAGCGCCTTGTCGAGGTTGCCCTTCCACGCCGCCATTTCCGCCAACTGGAAGTACGCCGGCGACTGCCACGCATACGTCCACGCCGAGCGCTGCAACGCGTCCTCGGCTTCTTTGTACTTCTCCTGCAACTTCAGCGTCAGCCCCAGATAGTAGAGCGGCTCGCCGTCCTTCGGACGCGTGTGGTTGTACGTCAATCGCTCGACGGCCGCGCGCAGAAGCTTCTCCGCGCCGGCATACCGCGCACGCTTGATGTAGAGGATACCCAGCGCCGTGTTGGCCCTCACGTCGCCCGGATCGCGCTTCAGCGCCTCCTCGTAATAGGCATCCGGCTCGAGCGCCGGACTATGGAATTGCTCCAGCCTCTGCGCGGCCAGCGTCAGTTCTTCAACCGTCTTGAACTTGTCCACCGGCGGCGGCGGCACAACGGCTTTCGGCATCGGTTCAGGCGTCAATGTCTCCGCCCTGTAAGCCACCAGTTCGCGCCCGCCATACAGCAGCGCGGCCCGCACGTCATCTGACTTCGTCCCCGCGGGCAGCGCGATCTCTTCCACAAGCGGCTTGCCCGGATTCATGTCCGCCACCTTCGCCCACACTTCCTTGCCCGCCACCGTCACGACGGCCTTCACCTGCTTACGCGCCGACGTGACATGGAAACCGGCCTTGGCCGTGTTGCCCTTGATCTCAAGATTCACGGCCGCCTCGGTCGTCGCGCCCTTGGCGCCGCCGATGCCGCGGAACGGATACCAATACTGAGTGACGCTCTTGGCCTCATAGGGCTGCATCCATGAGTAGTCCGGCTGGTTGTCCGACCATGCGCCCACCATCAGTTCGAGATACGGCCCGTCGGTGTCGCTCAGAACGTTGTCCCACATGCGGCCCGAAGGTCCCGTGCCCCAAGTGAAGAATTTCTTGCCGGGCGCCTGGTTGTGATCGGCGACATGCATCGTGCCGGCCTGCTTGCCGTGGTCGTATCCGGCCAGGAAGTCCTCATCGTCGTTGACGCAGAACATCGAAATCGAACTCGGATGGTTCTTCCACCAGCTCACGTCGACGCCCTTGCGGAAGTCGATGCCGTTATAGACCGAGTTGGCGATCGGCCAGCTCGAATACTCGCGTTTGGCGTGCTGCGTGGCCCACTGCGTCTTCGGCGGGAAAATGACCTGGTAGGTGTCGTTCGTGTGCACGGCCACGTTCGCAAAGTAGAGCAGCGAATTGGACAGCGGCGTCGTGTTCAGCGCCGTCACCTTCGCTTCGAGCACCGACGAACCGGGCCGCAGCGTCAATCCAATGGCCCAGCGCATCCGGTCGCGAAGCTCCATCTCGCCCACCCAGACGGTCTTCGAACCGTCTTTGTTCACCTCGGTCTTATAGAGCGCGGGCTGGAAGCTCGACGCCCGGTGATGGTGCGGAATGTTGTACTCCACGCCGCCCGAAATCCATGCGCCCAACATGCCGATCAGCGCCGGCTTCACGACAGACTGCTTATAGAAGAAGTTGTAGCCGTTCGTCTTGTCCACCGCCTCCCATATGCGCCCGCCGATCTCCGGCACGACGCAAACCTTGATGTACTCGTTCTCAAGGCACACGAGCTTGTAGGTCTTATCCACCTTCTGCCCGGTCAGCGTGTCGTACATCGGCGAAGGGTAGATGTAGCCCTTCGCGCCCTGATACGCACGGCCCGTGTAGAAGAAGGGGTTGCGGTCGGGCGGACCCGCTGGGTAGGTGGGGATGACGGTGTCGATCTCTTTCACTGTGACAGCCTCGGCGGCGGGCGCCGCCGGCGTCTGTGCGACCGGTGGAAGGCAGGCCAGGAGTGCGAGAAGAATGCGAGGCATGGGTGTTTCCTTGGCTGAGAGTATATCGACTCGCGGCGGCAAATTGGGACGGCGGTATCCGCATTTTTTAAGGCCGGTTCATACGTACAGATTTCCTGTACAATAGACACGGAAGCCGCCATGCCAGTCGAAACCACCTACACCGAACTCCGCCAGGAGTTGGCCTCGTTTCTCAATCGCGTCTCCGAGGATCAGGAGATCGTCGTCGTCCGCCGCCGCAACGCCCCGGACGTGGCCCTGATTCCCGCTTCGGAACTTGCCGGGTTAATGGAGACAGCCCATCTGCTGCGCTCTCCGCGCAACGCGCAGCGGCTGGTCACAGCCTTGCGGCGTGCTGAACGCGGCTCCGGCAAACCTGCCACCAGCGGCGAACTCCGCAGGAAGTTAAAGCTTGAAGCGACGGACTGAGCGCGACTGCGTCTTCCAACGCGAATTCCTCGAAGACCTCCGCTATTGGGTCGAAACTGACCGGCGCACGGCCCTGCGCGTAGTCGATCTTGTTGAATCCGTAAAGCGCGGCCCCTTCACCGGCACGGGCAAACCCGAAGCGCTCCGCTTCGACCTGGCCGGCTGCTGGTCGCGAAGGATCACTCAGGAACACCGCATGGTCTACCGTGTGACGGCGACCCGCATCGACTTCCTCATGGCCCGCTACCACTACTAGTTCGGATCAACCCAGGGGCGCGTTCCGTCCCAGGATTCCAGCGCCCCAGCCCATGTAGCGTGCCTCCCGCGCAGTCGCTTCAGCTCGGCCGCTTGTGAGGACGCGGATGCAAGGTTGCGCTCCTCCAACGGGTCGGCCAGAAGATCGTACAACTCCTCTTCGGGCGGCGAGTCCGAGACATACTTCGTGTACTTCCACCGCGTGTCGCGCACGCCTTCGGTCCGCGGAATCCAGCCATGCGCGAAGTTGTGTTCGTAGAAGAACTCGTTCCGCCACGCCTCGCGGCTCCCCCTGAGTGCCGGGATCAGACTCCGCCCCTGCATCGCCTCGCCGCCCCTCACCCCCGCCAGATCCAGCAGCGTCGGCGCAATGTCGATATTCAACGACATCTGTTTCAGCCGCGCGCCCCGCATTCGTGATGTGCGTGGATCGTTCACGATCAGTGGCGTCCGGATCGACTCCTCATGCATGAACCACTTCCCGGCAAGCCCGTGCTCATTCAAATAGAACCCGTTGTCTCCCGTGTAGATGATGACCGTGTTCTCACGCAACCGCCGCGCCTCAAGCGTCTTGAGCATGTCGCCGACGGCCCGGTCCACGCCCGTCACAAGCCGGTAGTACGATTTCACCGACTCCTGATACAACCCCGGCGTCCCAAACCGCACGGCCCATCTCTTGCGCGCCTCGCTCCTCTGCACCGAAAGCGGCAACTGCGCGATGTAGCGCGGATCCGCCGTCTTGGGAACGGGGATGGTTGCGTCACGATAGAGCGCCGCATCGCGCGGATCGTAAAGAAACTGGCGCGGATCGTCGTCCTCGACATGCGGCGCCTTGAAACTCACCGACAAACAAAACGGCTGATCCTGTTTTGATCCCTCCAGGAACTCCACCGCCTGGTCCGACATCACCTGAGTCAAATGCACGCCCGGTTCGCCCTTGGGGAAGTACTTGCCCTGGCCGCGGAATCCGCGCCAGTAGTCGAATCCCTTCGCCGGCAACTCGCCGCCATCAAGCCCATATTTGCCGATGAAGCCGGTCCGGTAGCCCGCCCTGCGTAGCTGCGCCGGATAGGTCCCGTCAAACTGTTTCCCCGTGAACTGCTGGTTGAATGCGAGGATCCGGTGATTGCGCGCGTAGAGCCCGCTGAAGAAACTGGCCCGGCTCGTCACGCAGATCGATGTGGTGACGAAGTTGTTTTCAAACGTCACGCCCGACCGCGATAACGCGTCGATGTTGGGCGTCTGAATGATGCGGTTGCCCATGCACCCAAGCGCGTCCCAGCGGTGGTCGTCGCCAAGCAGGAAAAGCAGGTTGGGCGGGCGCGTGCCGGTCTGACCGTGCAGCAAGCCGGCGGCGGCCGCCGTCATGAAACCGCGGCGAGTAAGTGCCATGGCTGACATAATATCCGAGTGTGATGCCGCTGGTGCCGTGTTTCTGAATTGTCTTGACCTCTGCTGGCGCCCGCGGCTCCGCAACAGCGCCGCGACCGCTAGGGAGTCCTCATGTCTCCGTCGGGACCCCTCTCGCAATGAAGTGGCGCCCCTTACGCGCGCAGGCCGCGAACGAAGAGAGCGGGTGCCCATCCGCATTTTCGACAGGGCGCCCATGGGCCGCCGGCCCAAAAATATCCATGAAATCCATGCCGCGCCGGTGGGGCGGGCTTCAGCCTGCGAAGAGCTTCAGCCCGCCTCCGCCGAGCAGCCCGGCGCGATTTTCGACAGAGTTCCACATGGCCGTTGCCAGCCGCAACAAGCCATGAAAATGGCCATTTTCAGGGGAGCGGGTTTCCAGGCGAGACTTTCAGCGGAGTGGAAAAGGAACTTCGGATACAGGAGACTAGACTGGAACGAGAGGATTCAAACAATGAACCGCCGCAGCCTGATCGCATCAAGCCTGTTTGGCATATCCGCCGTCGCGCGAGGCGCCGCCAAGGCGTTGCCCCCGAAGCCGCTGCTTGAGAGCAACGCCGACAAGTACTGGAGTCAGGTCCGCAAGGATCAGTTCCTGCTCCCGGACTGGCGCGTGTTCCTCAACAACGGCAGCCTCGGCGTGGCGCCGCGCAAGGTGATCGACGCCATCTTCGATTTCGAGCGCGCCGGCGACGCCCGCACTGGCGACGAATACCCGCGATGGGGCTACGAGACCCTCGACGCCGAACGCACTGAGCTCGCCGCCTTCCTCGGTTGCAAGAAGGACGAACTCGCCCTCACACATTGCGCCACCGAGTCCATGTCCATGATCGCCGCCGGCCTTGACCTGAAATCGGGCGACGAAGTCCTCATTACCAACGAAGAACATCCCAGCGGCAAGGCCCCCTGGCATCGCCGCGCCCAGCGCGACGGCATCACCGTCCGCGAAGTGACAATCCCCCATCCCCCAAAGGACTCCGCTCAACTCGCCGATCTGCTCGTCTCCGCCATCGGCCCGCGCACCCGCGTGCTCAGTTTCAGCGGCATCCTCACCGGCACCGGCGTCATCATGCCGATGAAGCGGATCTGCGACGCCGCCCGCGCCAAGGGCGTCATCACCGTCATCGACGGCGCTCACGTCAACGGCCAGATCCCATTCCGTCTCGATCAATCCGGCTGCGACTACTTCGCCGGCAGCCCGCATAAATGGATGTTCGCCCCGGCCGGCTCAGGCATCCTCTATATCCGCGAAGAGAATCTCGACCGCCTCTGGCCCACCATCGTCACCGGCGGCTGGGACGACAAAAGCGCCAAGGCGGCCCGTTTCATGAAGGTGGGAACCAACAACCGCGCCATCACGGCCGGCCTGATGGCCGGCCTCCGATTCCTCAACGAACTCGGACCCGAAAACGTCTACGCCCGCATCCACGCCATGGCCAAACGAACCTACGCGCTCGCCTCTCAACGGCCCTACCTCGAAATGATCAGCGCTGAAGACGACCGCCTCCATGGCTGTCTGGTGACCATAGGTTTCCGCGGCGCCAAACTCGACGACCTCTGGAAGAAGGCGCGTGAGCGCAAAATCTGGGTCTACGGCTCTGCCCGGCTGCGGCTCTCGCATCACATCCACACCCGGCCCGAAGACATCGACGCCTTCTTTGCTCTCACCGACGAACTCCTCGGCAAGAAGGTCTGACCGCAAAGCGGGATCCGCCCTCTCCAGTTTTCGTCCGCTAGTGGGGCAGCCCTTCCGGGCTGCAGCCGGGTTTCCGCCCGGCTAGCAGATGCGCGTGAGCAGCCAGGGCCGGGTGGGAAGCGGTTATGATCGGTGCATGACGGAGAGCATCCGAAACTCCTTTTCACGCAGGCAACTGCTCGGCTCGCCAGCACTCGCCGGTCTGGTCCGCCGCGCCACCGCCGCCCAGCGCCAGCCGCCCAACATCCTGTTCATCTTCGCCGATGATCTCGGCTGGAAGGACACATCCTTCAACGGCTCCGACTTCAACGAGACCCCCAACCTCGCGCGCCTCGCATCCCAGGGCATGACCTTCAATCAGGCCTATGCCAGCGCCGCCAACTGCGCACCATCGAGAGCCTGCCTGCTCTCCGGCCAGTACACTCCGCGCCACGGCGTCTACGCCGTCCAGAGCACGCTCAGGGGCCCGCAAAACCTGATGCGGATGGTCCCGGTTCCGAATCGCCAGGACTTGGATCCCTCCAACGTGACGATGGCCGAAGCGCTCAAAGCCGCCGGCTATGCCACGGGTCACTTCGGCAAATGGCACCTCGGCGCAGGCCCCAGCGCTCCCCGCGCACAGGGCTTCGATGTCTCCTTCGACAGCCGTCCCAATCCCAACCAGCGCCGTGACGAACCCGAGGATCCGAAGGGCATCTACTCGCTCACCCGCGCCGCCGGCGAGTTCATGGAATCGAATCGCGACCGCCCGTTCTTCGCCTATGTCGCCCATCACGCCATCCACACGGCGCTCGAAGCGCGGCCGTCGTCGCTCGATAAGTTCAAGGCCAAACAGCGCGGCCTCCAGCACGGCAATCCGCTCTATGCGGCCTGCGCCTATGACCTGGACGACGGCGTCGGCCTCCTGCTTCGCAAACTCGACTCACTCGGCCTGCGGGACAACACCCTGGTCCTGTTCACATCCGATAACGGCGGCACACAGCAATCCTCGCAGGAGCCGTTGCGCGGCAACAAGGGCTGCTATTACGAGGGCGGTATCCGCGAACCGATGATCGTGCGTTGGCCTGGCATGATTAAGCCGGGCGCGAAGTGCGATGTCCCGGTCTCGAACATCGATTTCTATCCCACCTTCCTCGATGCCGCCGCCGCCCGCCCGCCCAGCGGCAAAGTTCTTGACGGAGAATCGCTCGTACCCCTTCTCCGTGGCGCGACGGGCCTAAAACGGCAATCCCTCTTCTGGCACTTCCCCGGCTATTTGGACGACCCCGTCATCCGCGGCCGCGACCCGGTCTTCCGCACCCGCCCGGTCAGCGTCATCCGCAAGGGCGACTACAAACTGCATCTCTATCACGAGGAGTGGCAACTTGACGGCGGCCGCGAAAAACTCGCCTCCAACCGCGCCGTCGAACTCTACAACATCCGCGCCGACACCGGCGAGCGCACCGACCTCGTCACCCGGAACCCCGCCAAGCGCGACGAACTCCTCGACGACCTGCTCAAGTGGCAGCAATCCGTCAAAGCGCCCATGCCCGTCGAACGCAACCCGGCTTACAAGCCAGGATGAGCCTAACCGTCTTGCCCGCACGGCCCTCATCCGGCGAGTGCGTGAACACGCGATTGCGCGAACGCTAACGAGTACGCCTCCCTGTGGGGCAAAACTCCAGTCTGAAACGGGCGACCGTCCGCCATGTGAGATATTCGCCGCTGGAGACAGCATATTCTCATCGAAGGATGAGCCTGAAGGGGAGTGATGGTGGGCGGGGCT
>CAZLDN010000071.1:0-24506 GCA_964558355.1 uncultured Candidatus Solibacter sp. | reverse complement strand
CAACTGCGGGAGGCCTTCCCGGAGGCCGGCCCCTATCGATACGCCATCTTTGACCACGACTCGAAATTCGATGCCGATCTCATCGCCTTCCTAAAGGCGACGGGGCTGAAGCCCAAACGAACGAGCGTGCAGGCACCTTGGCAAAACGGCGTGGCGGAGCGCTGGGTGGGCAGTTGCCGGCGCGAGATGCTTGACCATGTCATCGCGCTGAACGAAGGACACCTACGTCGGCTACTTCGTGAGTATGTGAGCTACTACCACCAGGACCGCATTCACGACTCTCTGGAAAAGGACGCACCGAGCCGGCGGCCAGCGGAACAGCGGCCGACTGCCACGGCGACTGTGATATCGCTGCCGCGCCTGGGTGGGCTGCATCATCGGTACGCGTGGCGCGAAGCGGCGTAGTTGGCGCGGACGGTTTCGGCTCGGACCGTCGGCGACCAGTGAATGGAGTCCAGAATCCGTCGCGCAGAGAGAACGGCTGACCATATCGCCCAGAAGGTCGCCTCGAAGAGCATGCGGCGGGCGGTTCCTCTGTCGCGTTTCCAGAAACTCACCGACGGTACGGCCTGGCCAAACCCGCGGTGTGCCAGGATCCGGCAGCAGTTCACCGTTACGAACCGCTGCGCTCCGCGACGGATGTGGTTCTGACTACCCACAACCGTAAACAGCGTTTCGTTGATGGCTCCGGCCCGCATGGGGCCGGGATGCAGAAGGGCCTTGGCCCAGGAAACCAGCACGGCGCTCCAGAGCAGGAACAGGAATGCCCATCCGGTCATGGGCCGGGCGCGGCGAAGGCGATCGAGGATCCAGCCGCAAGCGGCGGCGGAAGAAAGGATGGCAAGCGTCCAGGCAACGGAGGGTGAGCCGAACTGTTGTACTCCGGCGAACCGCACCAAATCCCGGGCGAAGGCAAAAAACGTGAGGGTGATGGCGATGTGCCAGGCGAAGCGGGGCCAGCGGAGCGCGATCCAGAGCATCACCGCGCCGAGGACCGAGTAGGTCATACGGAGATGCAGCAGGCGTCCCGATTCGATCGCACAAAAGGCGAAAACCGCCGCCAGAATGAACTGGAGCCATGGATTCGCCGCCTGCGCCTTGTCCGGGGGCTGCTGGCCGCCGCCACGCAATTGGCCGCGGTAAACCCAGGCGCACAGGCCGAGCGCCGCACCGAAGCACAATCCGAAGACGAGTTCCATCACTTTCCACCAGTCGTACCAGGGCGGGCCGATGGGGACGTTGTGACCGAGGGACATGAGCGCGCCTCCCGCGCCGAACCCGAGTCCGCCGGCCGCGCCGAACAGCGCGAACCGCCAGGGAATCCGCCCCGCGCCGCGCAGCGCGAGCCATGCCAGCCACACCAGCGCGCCCAGCAGCAATCCCGCCCAGACCTCGCCTCTGGGCTTGTTGATGGGGTCGGAGAAGTAGAGCAGCTTGGGTTCGTCGAACGAGCCTCCAGCCCAGCCACGTCGCCAGCGGGAGCAGCGCCAGCCCGATGGCGGCGTCCCGCAGCGTGAGGCGCCGGGGGCCCAGGATCGCGCCCAGGATTGCGCCGCCGAGAAGGCCCCACACCGCGCCTTTGAGAGAGAGCCCGGCCAGGCCCCACCAGAACGTCTCGGGGCGGAGAATGAAACCGACCGTCTGCCCGTAGGTCTCCTGCCCGCCGAAGCCCACGCCCACGGCAGCAAAGGCGGCGATGACGCCGCTCTCCGCGTCGTCGCGCTGGAGCAGGAGACAGAGCGCCAGAGCGACCATCGCCCCGGGAATCATCGCTCCGAACGAGCCACCTCCGATGAAGCCGCGCAGGCCCCATCCCAACGACATGGTGAGGGCGGGAAATAGGATAAATAGACTGCGCGTGGGGGGCTTCATGCGAGCCGCATCCTTTCCAGTTCCTGCTCGATCGCCGTGCCCTGGTAGAAACGCAGCCGGCCCTTTCGGCTGACAGTCTCGCCGGGCGGGCAATCCGGCAGAACAGGGTCGGCATGCAGGCAGGGCACCGGCGGATTGCCCCACGCGCGGCCGCACCCTTCCCACGCGGTGAGGATCCAGCGGTCCCCATCCGCCGAGCGGACAGCGGCCGCCGGGCAGCGGAGGATCTTGTTTTCGTTGGTCTGCGCGTGGAACTCCGCGGCGCCCTTCAGCAGCACGCAGACTTGCGTCCGCAGTCCGGCCAGCACCTGCTTGGTTCCGTTGCGCAACCACAACTCCATGACGACATCCTGATCCTCGGCGCGAATCGAGGCGCCGAAAGCGACGTGATTGGGGGGCACGCGTTGATGGCTCAGTCCGCCGCCCGCCTCGCGTGTCCAGTCGATGTTGTCGAGCACGATGTTCTGTTCGTTCCAGATCGTCGGGATATGGGTATGGGCGAGGTAGAGCAGGCTGGAGCCCTGAAAAATCGCCTCGGGAAGATCGATCACCACGTAGCTGGCCGGATCCCACGGAAGAAAGACGCTCGCTTTCGTGCCGCGGTGTGGATCAATGTTGCTGAATGACCCCATTCTTACCTCGCGGCCGCCCGGATAGGGGAGAATGCGGATCGGCTGCGCCGCCGTTGCGGAGGTGGGGGCGGCGGGCGTTTTCGTCCGGATCTCATCTTCGCCGAGGCCGCACACGCGCGCCGCTTCGGCTGGGGTGTAGCGGTGATCCCGCAGCATGTTCCCGAGCCAGTAGTCAAGATCGCGGCGGGTGGCCTCCATCTCGACCGGCAGCACGAGGCGGCCGTCCTTCGGGGGGCGGTGGCGCATTCGCAGCATCGGATCGTCGGGCAAGTTGTTCCGGTCGACGTACGGCTCCAGGTCGCGCAGCGCGACGACGCGGAACGAGTTCTCTTTAAGGTGGTCCATGTACTTCCGGAAGAGCTCGGGTGGGGTGTGCACCCAGGGATGCGCGATGTCGGGGACGCCGTGAAATTGCAGCACGGCGATTTTACCGTCACGGGCCTGGTCCACGACCTTGCGGAAGTTGTCCAACGTCCCGCCGGGATAGGAGTCTCCCGTGGTGGGAACGAGCAACGGATGATGCTTCGCCGGATCGTAGGCCGGTCCGGGCGCGATTCCGCCGTACTCCGTCTCGGGCTGCATCCCCCGCCGGGCGAACTTATAGCCGAGTTCGGCGAGACGCGCCACGGCCTCCGGGCCGAAGCTGTTCCCACTGTAGGCAAAGCTGACCGGACGGGGGACCTTCGCCGAGGTCCGCTCCAGCATGCGGTCCACCAGGTAGAGTTCACCTGTCATGCGGGCGGCGTTTTTCGGAACGGAGAAGCCCGCGTGGGTCCAACTGTGGTTGCCGATTTCGAACCCCATCCGGTGGATCTCGCCGATCTCCTCCCAGCTCATGAAATTCTCGCGGTCCTGCATCCATGCATGGGTGACGAAGAACGTAGCGCCGAATCCCAATTCCTTCAGCAGCGGCGCGACGAAGGTGCGGTGGGACTTCACGGCGTCGTCGAACGTCAGCACGACCAACTTGTCCGGCGCCGGAGCGGGCGGCGTCCCGGCGCCCGCCAGCGTGGTCATCCCAAGGAACTGTCTTCGTCTCATGACTCAATCCTCCACCCTGATCCTCACCGGCCCCAAGAGTCCCGACCGCAGATGATCGGCCTCGCGCAGGATGCTCCCGTCATGCCACCAGCGGCTGAACTGCGAGGGGATCGCGGAATCGAAAATATCCCAGCGCATCCGGTTGGCCAGGAGGTTCGCCGCCACGACCACCAGTTCGTTGCCGCCGGCGGCCACGAAACGCGAGATGTCGGCCTGGTACGGCGGCCAAGCCAAGCTGTCGACCAGCCGCCCGTTCAGCCAGACCTCGCCCGTATACCGCAGGTCCCCGAGGTCGAGGATCAGCCGGCGTCCGAGATACTCCCTTGGCAGTTGAAACGCTGTCCGGTAGAGTCCGCGCCCGGAATACCAATCCAGGCCGAGTTCCCGCCAGTCTCCGAGGGCCGCGCGCAACGGGCCGCACCGGAAGACGAGGGGCTGCCGCAAACCGCCGTCCGCGCGGTCCACCTGCGTCTTCAAGGCAAGGAGCGCGCCGGGCGGATACTCTGGCAATCGGATGCCGCCGCTTGACGGGACGGAGAGAAGCTTGCCATCCAGCCGCGCTTCGAAGCCGCCCAGCACATCGGGACGGTCCATCCACCGGGCGCCCGGAGGCACAACGGCTCGATACCAGACGACGGCCTGGAGCCCTTGTTTCTTTCCTCGGAGCGGTAGATCCCCCCAGGCGCCGAAGGGAGGCGAAGCGAATTCGTAGGCCTGTACCCAGCCGCCCTCGGGAGCTTTGACTTGCCAGTTGCGATCCGTGCGGATGGGGAGCCGCTCACCGTTCGGCCCGGCGATCTCCCCCTGCGCCAGCAGGTATCCTTTCCCGCGCACCGTGATCTCGATGGTGTTTGCGCCACGCTTCAGGGGCAAGCTCTCCGCCGGCCTTGGAACCGCGGCGCCGTTCACCACGCATTCGAAGCGTTCATCGGCCGCAATCGCGAGCCAGGAGCCGGACGGCTCGAACGGGAGGCTTATCGTCGCGCGAAAGCGAAGCTCCGCCCCGCCCAACTCGCCGAAATGCCTTTGGTAGCTGTAGCGGGTGATCCAGTACGCGTCCCAGGCGGAGAGATATCGGGCGGCGCCTTTACGCGGGCTCGCGGGATCGGTGATCTTGACGCGCCGCCAGAACCGGTCCGGGCCGCGCTCTATGCTCATGTCCATCACCGGCAGTTCAACCGCGGCCTCGCCAGCGTCCGCTTTCCAGACGTAGTCCAGTTCCTTGGGCACAACCTGGAAGGTCCAGGGCCCGGTGAGTTCGAGCGGCGGCAGGGATGCCAGACCCGGCTGGCGGCTGGGAGGCGCTCGCGCCGCGGGCGCGGAGCGGTCAAACACAACGTAGTACGCTTGCCACGGCCGGAAGCGCAGTCTCAGTGTGCTGTGGCTGGAAGCCGTGTCGAGAGCCGGAATCGCGGCGGTCGCGCCGGTCTCCGGATCCCATCGCTCGACGGAGCCCGCTGCGGCGAACCGCACAGTCCACTCCACCGGCCGCCGCTCGGAATTCACCAGGAAATATGCCTCGCGATGCCCAATCCGCCGATGCAGATACCGCAGCGCATTTGCCGGACCCGCCAAGACCCGGATGTCGGGCTCGATCGCGTCACGGAGAAATGGAACCAGTTCGCCGGCGTGGCGCAGCGCCCCCGCGTGGAACAGTTCCCGTGAAATCCGGATCACCTCCGGATCGTCCTCACCACGCTCCGCGGAGTGGCGCGGGACAACCCCCACCGCCACGATCTTCAGACCCTGGCGCGACAACCCGGCCATGCGGCGATAAGCGGCGAGTGAAACGGTCTGGACGCCCGGCAGCACCACGACGCGGTAAGATTCAATCCCGATCCGGGCGCGCCCGCCTTCCGCCGGCGCCGCGCCGATGACGCTGTCGGTGTCCACGAGATCGCAGTCGATCTGCTCTTCCATGAGACGGTCCACGAGGCCGGTGACCGGCGCGCTATCGCCGGTGAGCGGGTCGTCGGGGATTCCGCGGCTCCAGATCTCCTCCACCGGGTAGAGAACGGCAACGTCCGCAACGTGGGCGCCCTGGCTGCCCAGAAACGAGAGCCGGCGGACGTGGTCGGCCAGCTTCTTGAAGTATTTCCAATAGGGATTCTCATAGAACCACGAGTTCGGCCAGTCATCCATGCTCTGCGGCTGGTCCATCGCGTAGTGGAACAGATGGAAGATGTAGAAGTTCATCCCATAGGCGGCCAGCATGTTGACGCCGTAGCGCGCTTCTTCCAGCGTAATTGGCCACCCGGCGCCGCCGAGCGCTTCCACGGCGGCGCGCGGTTTGCCGTACAGATGGCTGATCGAACTGAGCTGCTTCGGTTTCCACGCGCCAATGACACGCGGGAAGGTATAGCGAAAGTCTTCGTTGTCGGTGCCGGGAATCTGCGCGTGCCGCCAGGTGCGGAAGTAGTCGCCCTGGTCGCGAACGTGCCGGAGGGTCTCGTTGGTGTGTCCGGTCAACTTGAGGTTGTGCCGCGCGCACCACTCCGAGATCTGGCGGAACCACGCGTCTTCATAGAGTTTCGTGAGGACTTCGAAGTAGTCGCAACGGGTCTGGATGGTCCCTGCGCCCCCCTCGTGATAGAGCAGCGGCAATACCTTTTCCAGATCGTATCCCTTGGCATTCCGGAAGCGTTCCGCCAGCAGTGGATCCCAGGCTAGCGGAATGTTCCCGATCTCATCGAAGAACGAACCAGGGATTGTGGTTCCGAAGTGCTTGCCGAAGCGCGCGGCGTATTGCTCGTAAGTGTTGTTGAGGAACTCCCGGATGGCGTCAGGATTGATGTAGTTGGGGAGGGGATAATCGCCGTGGGTTTCGTGGAAGACGCACAGCAGCCATTCGCCCGCGGGAACATCCCATGCGCCGCCGTCCTTCAGGCTTGTCAGATCGATCAGGGTCGCCCGGTCGATGCGGTTTTCCCCCGTTGATTTGGCGGCGATGAGGAACTTCGCGCTTGGATGCCGGAGGATCTGCCGCGTGGGGCCTTTGACCGGCCGCGACTCGTGTTTGAGTCCGGTGGCGGTGTATCGCTCCGGATTGGCGCGCATCGTTCGGCCGCCCGCCGCGCCACTCGGCCAGCGGTCTTCGTCGTAAATCCAGGTCTGAAAGCCGGCTTGCGCCGCGTGTTCGACCGAGACCCGGACGGCTTCCCAGAATCCGTCCGAGAAGTAGGGAGTGGCGCTCTCGTTGAGCCCGGCCCGGGTGTGCATGAAAGCGCCATAGACGCCCTTCTCCACCATCTGATCGATCTGCCAGGTGAGCTTCCCCGGCGTCAATGTGGAGTTCCACGACCACAGCGGCATCAGGCTGTACTCACGCGGCGGATCGCGGAAGCTCTCTTTCAACTCGTCAGCGGAGGCGGCCAGAGGCAGCACCATTGAGACGGCGAGCGCAACGAAGTGGTTCATTCGACGGTGAACTCCGTTTCCAGCGTCATCGAACCGCCCGGCTCGATCCGTTTCACACGCGACAGGACACTGGCCGTGACGCGGTCTTCGCCCCTTGCCCTCCAGTGCAGTGAGCAGCGTTCCACCTGGTCGCGAAGAAAGCGAATCCTCAGCGTGATCCCCGCGCCCCGGCTGATCAGGCGCCATTCGCCGTCCGGGCTGTCCGGGCCGCCGTACGTCGCCGTTCCGGCGGGAGGATCGCCCGGCCGGAAGATTCTATGGGCGACCGCCTTTCCATCCGGCTTGCGGTACGCGATGTCGAGATCGAGCGCGGCCCCCGGATTCGGAATCACCCGCTCCGCCAGGCCCAGGTCCACGGCCGCCGGCGTGCGGTTGGTGATCCGAGTCTGGGTGCGCAGTCCTGGCGAATCAGCCGCCAGGCGAACAGTCCGGCGGAACTCGAGACCGCGGACCGTTCCGGCCAGGACGACCTCTTCCCGTCCGGCCGACGCTACCTCCCACTGAATCCTGAGCGGGCGCGCGGTGTGCGCTCCGGGCAGTGCGAAGACCAAGAGACCGCCGGGGGCCGGATAGTCGCGCTCCAGATAATTGCGCTCCGCCAGGTTCAGAGGGCGAAGCACCTCTTTGCCGCTCTTCCGGTCGATCCACTGGATCACCCGGCCGTCGAGTTCCGGCACGATCACGGCGCGCACCGAGTCGTTTTCCAAGGTAACAGTGGGGTAGGGCCGGATTTGTGCAGCGAATTCCCGCTCGTCATCTTCCAGGCTTATGCCCTCGGTGATGCTGGTGACGCCGAAGCGCCGTAAGCCGGTCATGAACTGGCGGTACCTCTGCCGGAGGCCATCGAGGTCGACCGGAGTGTACATTCCGTCTTGGATCACGAACCGCCTGGCATGCATCACCTCCACCGCATCCAGCGAAAGCCGGGCCTTATGCACACGCTGGAGAACGGCCTCGTTCCCGGCCGCGGCCTCCGCCTGGCGGAACAGATCTTGCGCCTGCGCGATCCTCTCGCCGGAAAGACGCGGGGGGTGCCGGATCCAGATATGTTGCCCTTCGCCGGCGGGCGGCGTGCGTACGAGCTGGTGCATCAGATCAAAGAAGGACCGCATGGCCGGCGCGGCCGGGCCATAGACCTCTTCCAGAAACTCGTTGACGGCCTTCTCCGGATCGGCAGTTGTGTCCCACAACAGCCGGGCCGATACATAAGCGCGCAGTTCACCCATCTCCCCGCCTCCGCCCGGCGGGTATGCGCCCTGCAGGAACAGGCCAACGACTCCGTGCCGGCGGTACATCGGAATGTCCGCCGCCAATTCGTCAAAATCGGGGAAGGGGAGCAGGTAGTTCGAGAAGTTCGTGTTGTAGTGCCAGACGTAGAGCCGGTCTGTGATCTTCGACCACGCCCGCAGGTTGTTCACGAAGTACGCGTTGTACGGGCACTTCTCGTAGGGATGCGCCTGGCAAACGCCGATGGGGCAAAGCCGGATCCGCACGTTGGGCCGGGGACGCGCGCGCCGTGGGGGCGCCTCCGAGTACAGGTAAGCCAGCGTGTCGATCAGCTTTTCCGGGTGCTTCTTCCCGACCTCCGCAGCCAGAGCGTTGACAAAGCGCAGAATGGGACCCGAATGCCTGCCGCCCTCTTCCCGCTCGACCCGGCGGCAGTTGTCGCACTCGCACCAGCCGTCCCAGTCGTTTTGGGACACGGAGTAGATCGTGGCTTCCGGGTGCTGGCGGATCCACTCGAGGACCGCTTCGACGCCCAGCCGGAGCACGCCGGGGTTCGTCAGACAGAGCTGGCCGCGTTCGACGCGCCGCTTTCCGTCGATCAGCGAGAAGTACTCCGGGTGCGCCTGGAAGTGCTTTTCCGGCGGGATCATCTGGTAGAACGAGTGAACGAAGGGGAAGTACTCGACCCGGCCGCCGGTGGATTCATCCAGACGCATGTGCGAGCCGTTGACCTTGTTTCGCGCCGCCCAGTCTTTGTCGAACGCCTCGGTGATGAACGGCTCGCGGTACTCGAAGGCCGGCTTCTGCGTCTCGTCGAGCGGCTCGACGGTGATGGTTCGCATCTTGGGGATCCGGCTCACCTCGCTGGTGAACCAGCGGCAGCCCAGCCTTTCCAGAAACGTGTAGACGCCGTACATGGTCCCGCGCCGCCGTCCTCCGGCGATGAAGACGGAATCGCCGGCCGTCTTCAGAACGAATCCTTCCGCGCCCAACGCGCCGGACGGCGCATTGAACTTGCGGCGCGCGGCGGCTCTGCTGTTGCCGACAAACACCAGCTTGCCGCGCGCCTCCGGGCCGTCCTCGACGATGGGCAGGCGGGCGCCGCTCATCTCGTGCAGGAACCGTTGCAGTTCATCCGCCCCGCGTCTTTCCGAGGGAGAGGCGTCGCGCGCGATGCAAATGGAATAGGCGGATTGTCCGTTTTCGACAAGTTGGACCGGCAACGCGGCCGCGAGCGGTCCGAGCAAACCCGCGCAAAGAAGGAGCTTAGCACCTGCCCCTCGCCAGGTCAGGCAACCTATAACGGCAGTCACCTCACCGCCTACCACTGCACCTGAGCCTGCAACAGGATGCTTCGCGGGCCGGTCCAGCGCCCCGGCGCGCCCTGCCCGATGAATTTGCCGAAGGTGGCCGGGACGCTGATGTTGTTGTACACCCCGCTCCAAGTGGGATGGTTGAACAGGTTCGTGAAGACGCCGTTGATCCGCAGTTTCAGGTCTTCGCGGAAAAGCGGAAAGTACTTGTACACCGCGCCGCTCACTTCCCAGGAACCGGGGTCGCGATAGACCGACGGGCTGGCGTTGCCAAACGTTCCGTTCTGTGGAATCGCGAAACACGCGATGTCCATGTACGGTCCGCTACGGCCGTCGCCGGGCCGGATGTTGCAGCCGGGCACGACGTCGGCGCGTCCGCTGCGCAAGTTGGTGTTGGAGGTGTCCTTGCCGGAGAAAGTCACCGTGTTCGGACGCCCGTTCCGGGCGTCGATGATGCTGGAGAGCGTCCAGCCGCCGATGAAACCGTTGAGAACTCGTCCCGAGCCTGTTCCGAAGCGCTTCCCACGGCCGAACGGCAGTTGATACAGGATGTTGGCGCGGAAATCGAGGCTGTCGGTGACGGTGATCTTTCCCTTTTCGCAACTGCGGCAATAGGGGTCCTGCAAGGCGAATCCGGTGGTGTTGGTGCCGTTCTCGCCGACGTCGGCGAGCTCGCTCACCCACTGGAAGAGGCCGTCGAACTCCAGCCCGCTCGAGAAGCGGTGAGTCACGCCGGCCTGCATGCCGTTGAACCAGCCGTTTCCGCCCTTGTCGAGGTAGCCAATGCTCTGAAACTCGGGGTGGAGCAGGCGGCTGGTGGTGAAGGGAATGGTGCTGGCGGGAGGACGGTTGATGTCACGGTTGTACCAGAGCTGGGTCGTACGGGAGCCCACGTAGCCCAGGCGGCCCACCCAAGAGCCTATCAGTTGGCGCTCCAGAGTGAGGTTGTACTGCTGCGTCAGCGGTGTGCCGATGTCCGGATTCCTGCCCGAGACGCTAATCGTACTGGGCCCCCGGCCCACCAGGTTTGGGAACGGTTTGTTCAAAGTCACCAGGGGAACGCCGGCGGTGATGGTGTTGACGAATGTCTCGGAGAGGGCGAAGGGGCCGCTGTCGATAAACCTCCAGTTGTTGTTCGACCAGCCGGCGTCCACGGAGAAAATGCTATAGGCGCCCCGCAAGACCATGTTTCCACGGTCGGTCAGCCGCTGGGCGAAGCCGAAGCGGGGAATCCAGGCCACCGACGGGTTCATCAGGTGCTCCGGGAAGCCCGCCTCGGCCGCCGTCACCTTCTTGAACTGGGTCGGAAATGCGGGATGAACCAAGCCGATCGATTCTGCGTCGGGAAAGACGATCGCCAGTGTGCTCGGATCGAAGTTGATGTATGCGCCGCTGGTCTCGGTGCGGGGGCTGATGCGCTCAAAGCGAAGTCCGAAATTCAGAGTCAGCCGGGAGGTGGCTTTGAATTGGTCCTGCGCATAGAGTCCCAACTCGTTGTAGCGCCGCCGTAACCACTCCACGCCGGGAGTATACCGTGCGGTTCCCTCCGGAATGCCGAGCAAAAAATCGGCGAAGGGGTCGCCGCTGTGCCTGCCGGTATAAGACTGGGAACTGCCGATGGCGTTGTTGGCGGCCAGGCGGTCGTCACGCTTGAAGCGGTGATCATAGCCCAGCTTGAAGCTATGCTTGCCTTTTTGGATGGAGAGATTGTCGCGCATGGTCAACCAGCGCTGCACCCGTTGGTCGTCGGCGTAGGTGCTGCTGATTCCGGTGAGACCCGTGATGCTGATGGTGGGCGCCTGGCGGCGGGCGTTCCGGAAGGCGGCATCGGCGCCGAGATCGATGCCCAGAGTGGAAGCAATGCCGCCCAGGGTACCGCCGTCATAGCCCCATCTCTCGTTGTCAAAGATGAAGTAGCCGGCGCGGAACTCATTGACGATGGTGGGGGAAACAATGTGCGTGTCGGTCCAGTTGAATTGCTTGGCATGTCCGGAGATGACGAACATGCCGAGGCTAGGCAGGGCTTCACTGTTGGAGTTGTTGATGGGGCTCTCGGTGTAACTGAAGCCGAAGGTGTTGCGGCTGGATATCACCTGATCGATGCGCGCGAACAGCGTGTGCCAGTTGGACTTCGACGCGGATGGCCCGTTGAAGTTGTTCAGCGGGATATCGGGGTTGATGCCGGAAACGTTGGGGGCGGGGTAGAGCAGATCCACGGCTTTGACCGCAGCGGGATTCCAGCGCGGCTTTGGGATGAGCTTGCCGGCGAAAGGCTGGCCCGACAGTGGATCGATCAGCGGCTTGGAGCCCCTGCCCGTGGCGTTGAAGTAGGAGTCGAATTCGCCCTGACGCATTCCATTGGTGGGAACGGTCACCAGGCGGCCGAACGCGACGCGACGGTCCGTCGGAGTGGCCCGTTCGCCGGAGAAGAATAGAAAGGTCCGGTTTCGACCGTCATAAATCTTGGGGATGACCAGGGGCCCGCCCGCAGTCACGTTCCATTGGTGTCGAGGGAGCTGCGCAGGACGCGCCGAGGTGGGAGACATGGCGGCAAGCGCATTCAGGCGGTCGTGGGAATACTGCAAGGTGACCGCCCCGTGAAACCGGTTGGTGCCCTGTTTAGTGACGGCATCCAGGGTCACCGGGGTCCGGAACTCGGCCGGCGCCCCGACTACGGTTACTTTCTCTTCCCGCACCGCCTGGTAGGGGACGTTAATGTTGGTATAAGTTGTCTCGACCGCGTTGCCGTCGATGGACACCTCATATTGCCCAGCCCGGCTCCCGGCCGCCTTGTAGCCAGCTTCACCGCTGCCACGGACCAGCAGCGAGTGCTTCAGAGTGTTGTTACCGAAGGCGGTCATGAGCGGCGTTCCCTGCGGCCCTTCGGTCAGCAGCCTGGACCCGCGCGTCTCGGACACGGTTCCGGTGTCGGTGTTGACCAGAGGCACCTCCGCCACCACCGTGACGCTCTCCGTCAGACTGCCGACCGCCATGGCGATCTCGACGCGCAGCACTTGCCTGGATAGGAGCGGAATGTTCTCATTGACGTACTTCTTGAATCCGGCAGCCTCGGCGCTGAGCGTGTAAGTGCCGGGCGGCAGGATCCGAAACTCGTAGATCCCCTCGGTGTTGCTGGTGGTCTCGCGAGTGAAGTTGGTTTCCTCCTGGACAATCTTCACCTCGACGTTGGGCACTACGGCGCCGCTCGGGTCCCGGACAACGCCGACAATATCGGCTGCGGTGGATTGCGCCCGCGCAACGCCGGCGGAAATCGCCACCACGGCAGCTAAAACAAAGAGGACCTCAAGAGCCCGCACAGGACGGGCCACCCTCCATACCGTCGAAGAACCCGCGCACCGTTGGTAGGCCTGTCGCGTTGTGCGGGCGGGTTTCTCAAGAAAGCAGTTCGTTCCTGACATACATTCTCCTTTGGGTGCTGCCTCCCGTGCTCGAACAAGATATCGTGCGTTCAGTTATGCTGAACACTATTTTCTACATTCTGACCAGAATGAATTATACGGCTCGGCGTCATGCCTGTCAATAGCTAGCTAGACTCTTCCATGGGGATTCAAGCGGGGATGCAAGCGGGTGCGGGCCACCGTCCCGAAAATCACTTTAATTAGTGGAAGCTGCGAAGTTAATCTACTTGCGCAGGGCCATCCTCACTCCATGTCCATTCGAATTGCTGCTGCAAGCTCTGCAACGGAATACGGTCGCCCGCGGCTATCGCGAGGCATGCCGCCTCCACCATGAAGCCAGAACCGAGCCTGAGATGGCGCTCCAGGGGCCGAAGACCGCCGAGGCCAACGCCACCAGGGTACTTTTGAAAACACCAAAGGCGAGACCCGTTGCCATCCCGCAGTTTTGCAGTCCGACTTCAATCGATACAGTCCTACTGTCTATTCCGTCGAGCCCAGCCGCCCTCGCGCCCCAGTATCCCAACAAGTAGCCGCCCCCGTTGTGCACAACGGAGGCGCCCAAAAGGGCAGCGCCGGCCACCAGCAGATCGTCGCGGGAGATCGCGATAGTGACCGCGATAATCATGCAGATGGCGAACATCGACGCTCCGGGAAGAAATCGCTTCGCCCAGGCGGCGGCTTTTGGCGCGTATCGCGTGATTAGCAGGCCCACAACCACCGGCGTCACGATCATCTGTAGGATGGAAAGCATCATCGATTCGACGGGGATCGGAACCGACCGGCCGGCGAGCAGTCGCATCGCGAGGGGCGTGGCGAGCGGCGAGAGCATTGTCGAACATGCGGTCATCGTGACGGATAACGCCAGGTTGCCGCGCGCCAGATAGGTAATCACGTTCGACGACACCCCGCCGGGGCAGGATCCAACCAGCACGAGTCCAAGCGCCAATTCGGATGAGAGACCGAAGACCGCGGCGGAAATGACAGCGAGAACCGGCATCACCGTGAACTGCAGCCCAATGCCAACCAGAACGGCCTTCGGCATGCGCGCTACCCGTACGAAGTCGGCGATGCTTAGCGTGGTGCCCATGCCCAACATGATCACCTGGATCAGCGGGACGATGGCTCGCTTCAGATCAAACTCACCCCAGGAGACGAACAGGGCGGGGTGCGTCATCGCCGCGAAGATGAAGGCGAACATCCAGAAGGTGAACGCCAGGTGACTCAACTTCGGCGTAACGGCGACGAAGAGAGCGGAGACGGCCAGGATGGAAACGGCGCTCATACCGAGCGCTTCAATCCAATCCGGCGACAACCAAACAAACGAGATGGCAACGCAGGCGGCGGCAACGACCGGCAGAACCAATCGGCGGTATGGCCTGTGCGAGGACGGGCCGGCGGAGACCGGGGCGGCATCTAGCGCCATATCGTGAATCCGCCGTCGAGTACCAAGTTGTAGCTAATGACGCAATCCGAAGCCGACGATGCCAGGAACAAGGTGGCCCCTTTCAGGTCCGCGCCGTATCGGCCCATCCTACCGAGCGGCGTGTGGCCGCCGCAATCCTGCTCGAAATTGCTGAGGAAATTCCGAGCGAATCCACCCGGCGAGATCGCGTTGACGTAGATGCCTTTAGGCGAGAGGCGCCCGGCCAGGTGGCGGGTGAGTCCGATGACACCCGCCTTGGCAGCGGCGGAATCCACCGGTTGACCGTTCATACCGTTATTGTCGTTGAGGCGATGGTCACGCCCCAGCCTACCGGCCATGGAGGCAGTACTTAATATTTTTCCACCGCCCCGCTCCACCATAACCCTACCGGCCCATGGCAGCAATAGAGAACACCGTTGAGGTTGAGCGAGATCATCTGATCAATATCCTTTGGGTCGCGATCGAGCAGCCGTGCGGTCGGCGCTGAAGGCCTCCGCAGTTTCACGAGTTGACCATGGACAATCAGGCTCATCTTGAAACCTCACTAGAATGAGCTTGACGGTGTTCAGAAAAGCGCGTGATAATCTCAGCTAGAATGAACAAGCTATTGGAGCAACCGCGGACCTGCGAGGTGGCTTCGGTGCGCAAGGCCCTCGAGATCCTCTGCGCGTTCAGCCGGGAAGCCCCCAGCCTCACCGTAAGCGAGTTGAGCCGCCGTCTTGCAATCCCGAAGAGCACGACTCACAACTTGCTGCGAACTTTGCAGGCGTTTGATTTTCTGACGCAGGATCCAATCGACAAGCAATTCCGTCTGGGGCCCAGGGTATTCGAACTGGGGCTGTTCTTCTCACACATCACGCAACTGGTGGCGGTGGCATATCCTCGTCTTCGCCGCCTCGCCGAACAGACCAAGGAGACGGTGAAATTGGCGACGCTCTCCGGCGGCGAAGTGCTCATTCTAGCGGCGGTGGAATCCCCTTTCCAACTCCATACGCGTGGGGACGTGGGGAGGCGGGCTCCGGTGCACTGTACCAGCTTGGGCAAAGCGATGCTGGCTTCACTCGCCGATAACGAGATCCGGGAGATCGTGGCGCACCGGGGGCTGGCGCCGTTCACCGCTCGGACGATCACCAGTCTGGCGCTGCTCGAAGCGGAGATCGGCCGCATCCGAGTCCGTGGCTACGCCGTCGACTGGGAGGAGAACGAAAACGGTGTGTGCTGTGTGGCCACTGGCATTCCCGACCCGCGCAGCCGGTCAGTCGCCGCGGTCAGCGTTTCCGGCCCCGTAAGCCGCATCAAGGAGGAGTCGCTCACCGGACTGGGAGCGGAGGTTGTCGAAGCGGCTCATGCTATCGCTGAGTCGCTCGGCAACGGTGCGCCCAGCCAGCCGGATCGGGATGCCGGGCGGAAGGCGCCATTGGAGGTCCGATGAAACGACTCCGCGAAATCCTTGGACGGGTAGCGGTCCCGTTGGTTACGCCGTTCCACGCGGACGAGGAGGTGAACCCGGAAGCGCGGAAGCGGCTCTCGAACGTCTTGGCGCGGCCTTGATCTCGCGGCGCTGAGGATTTGCGAAAGGACGGTGTCAACGTGAACACGTCACGGCGGGCTTTTCTGATGACCGGGCTGGCCGGGGCAGCCGATGCGCTGTACGGCCAGGAGACCTACGAGACACACGCCAAGGGTATTCGAATCCTGGCCGGGCAATGGCGGCCGCACTACCAGTGGGAGCAGATCGCCTGGATCAGTCCATCCTGGCCCAGCCAGGATTACATCTGGCTCGACTTCCCCGAGGCCGTCTTCTGCGACCAGGGCCTCCTGTACCTGAGCCACGTGAACCCGGCCATCACCCCGCTGTTCCCGGATCTGCCGAAGATTCCTTGGCGCGCGATCCCCGGCGGCCTGGCTTTCGATCGCCGATTGCCGAACGGTGCCGCATTTGGCGGCAGCGTGATCACGAAAAGCCGCTCGGTGGTCGAACTCGAGTTGCATCTTCACAATGGCAGTCCCACGCCGCTCACGAACATCTCTTTACAGACGTGCGCCTACCTGCGCGCGATAAAGGAGTTCGCCGCATTTACCCGCGACAACAAGTTCGTCCACCTCCCCTCGGGCTGGGTGAAGTTGTCCGAGGCGCTGGCCACGGGAGAAAGCGAACCGGCACCCTACCGGGTCGGCTGGCGCACCAAGGGAAGGCCCATCGCCGACCGGCCCGTTCTGGTCACGGTCTCCAACCAGCCCCAGCGCCTGGTCGCCATGACCTGGCACAAGGATACCCTCTCCCTGATTGCCAACCCGAATCATCCGTGCATGCACGCCGACCCGCGGTTCAAGGATCTGGCTCCCGGCGAGCGCGCCTCCATCCGCGGGCATATTCTCTTCTTCGAGGGGTCGCTGCCCGAGTTCGATCTGGACAAGGAGTTGCGCCCACCCGGCTGAGGCACGGACCGCACAGGCCATCGCCTGCCGCTTCGCGGATCTATCTCAATCTTGGGGCGCACACTTTGACACCCATCCGGCCAGACCCGCGAGAGGCCGCGTAGAACTTACCCTGAACGTCGATTGCCACCGGCTCCACGGCCAGGTACTGGACCGGGGGCCGCTGGCTCGTGATGAAGTTGCCGTTCATGCTGTCTGAACACTCCTCTCTGAAATCCCTCCCGACCGGAGCTTGCGCCGTGAAACTGCTGCGGTGAGGGCATTGCTTGGCTGATTCTTCTTGACACGGCAGGGGAGTAGGATTACATTTCCGTCTAGCGGGTCGAATCATAGTTCAGCAATACTGAACAACAACGGCAAGCCGAACGGTATTTATGAATTTGCCGCAGACTGCAAAGCGACCAGGATTCCTTGCCCATTCGGGACGGACGCTCCATCCTCAGCGCCAGCACTCCCGGCCGGCGCATGGAGATGCCGAATTCGTCCACGCACAAGAAACGGAGACTAGATGAACACACTGCTAGACGTCATGGGCCGTGTATCGGTCCCGCTAGTGACGCCATTCCACGCCAACGAAGAGGTCAATTACGAAGCTCTGGGCCAATTGGTGGATTTCATCATCGCCAGAAATTTTTGCGACTCGATCATCGTCACCGGCACGACGGGTGAGTTTTACACGCTGAGCGACGAAGAGCGGCTGGAGATATGGAAGACGGTGCAGGCCGTCAACAAGGGGCGGATGCCCCTGGTGGCGGGCGTGGGCTCGGCGTCAACGCGCACCGCCGTGCGCTTCACGCGGATCGCCGAGGAGATGAAATTCGACGTGGCGATGTGCGTCCTGCCATACTACGGCAAACCGACGCAGGAAGGCATAAAACGCCATTTTGAGGCTGTGAGCGCGGCGACGAAGTTGCCTGTGCTTGTTTATAACATCCCGCTTTTCACTGGCGTCAACATGGAGCCTGAGACGTTGGAACAGCTCGTGAAGATCCCCAACATCCGGGGGGTCAAGGAAGAGGCGGGCATCCAACCGACGCAGGCGACTTCATTCGCGCTGCGAACACGGCCGGATTTTTCGATCTATTGCGGCGACGACACTATGGTGCTGCAAGTGCTGCCCCAGCGCGGCGTTGGCGTGGTGAGCGGCGGTTCGCAGGTCATCGGAGATCACATGAAAGCGATGATCGACGCCTACTACAAGGGCGACAACGTGGAGGCCTCGGAGATCTACTTCAAGATGGCGCCGTTCTTCGCATCTCTCGGCCAGAACGGGCGCATCAACCCAATCCCCATCCTGCGAGGGGCGATTGAGATGGTATCCGGCATCAAAATCGGTCCGCCGCGCGGCCCTCAGACGCCCGCGACAGCGGAAGAGATGGCCGTAACGGGAGCGATCCTGGACGGCTTGCGGAAGTTCGATTTGACCCTAAGGTGAACTGATGGTCTGGGCAGGTTCCGGGGGTTGAGTCCTTGGCCTGGCCGGCCTTAAGACCGGCCAGCAAGACGAATGAGGAAGCAGGTTGGCTATGTCAATTGGGCGCAGCAGTGTTCTTCTGGCGGCAGTCTTCCTGGTTTTGACGGCCGCCATGCCTGCATTCGGACAAGGCGGCGCGCTGGGTTCCATCAGCGGGCGGGTCACGGACCCCTCGCAGGCGGCAGTCCCGGATGCCAGCATCGCAGTCGTCAATACGAAGACCGGACTCAGTTACGCGGCCGCTACCACGGCCGATGGTTACTACACGGTCCGGTTCTTGCCGCCCGGCACTTACTCGGTGTCGGTATCAAAGACCGGATTTCAGAAGTCCGTGCAACCCAACACCGTGGTCGCCACCGCTACCAGTCCCACGGTGAACTTCGCCCTGAGCCTGGGTGCGGTGAGCGAAACGGTCACGGTCACTGAACAGGTCGCCCAACTCGAAACACAAAATGCCGACAAAGGCTCCATCATTGACAACATTCGCATGTTGAACACGCCCACGCAGGGTCACAACATCATGGGCATTGCGTGGGCGGCGGCGGGTGTCACGGTTGCCACGAATGCGAAGAGTTTCACGCCCTACGATAACTCGGGATCGACCTCGATTTCGATAAGCGGCGGGCAGGTGAAGTCGAACGAGATGCTGATTGACGGCGTGCCCAACCGCGGCGGCACCGAGGGCGGACTATACGGCACCATTCCGACGCAGGAGTCGGTGGCCGAGATGAAGGTGCTTGCGAGCGCTTACAGCGCCGAGTACGGCCGCACCACCGGCGGCGTCATCAATATCACCACCCGCAGCGGCAACAACGAATTCCATGGCGAGGGGTACTTCTTCAATCGCAGCGTCACCTTCGCGGCGAACACGTTCGAACGGAACCTGGCCAAACAGGGGCGCTTGCCGGTGCACTTCGACCAGTACGGCGTCGTGGTGAACGGTCCCATTTTTAAGAACAAGCTGTTCTTCCATTCCGGATGGGGGCGTCTGCATTCGGGCACAAAGAAATCCTATATCGGACACGTGCCCACGGAGTTGGAACGCGGCGGCAACTTCTCGGACAGTTGGTACAACAAGAGCGGCGTGAAGACGCTACTGCAAATCTATGATCCGTGGAGCATCAAGCAGGACCCGGTCACGGGCAAATACTCCCGGACGCCGTTCACGGGCAACGTGATTCCGTCCGGCCGGCTGAATCCGGTGGGGAAGGCGCTGTGGAAGCACATCCCGTTGCCAAACGCCGCGGGCGATCCCATCACGCGCGCCAACAATTACGCGCCCTCCGGCGGCGCAGCCAAGGCCGACTTCAGCGAGTACAACAATCGCATCGACTGGAACATCAACGACAACAACCGTTTCAGCGTCCGTTACATCCGGAACAACTTCAACTCCTACGACGTGGAGTTCTATCCCGGCGCGGCGGATGTCAACGGGGGGTTCCCCTTCACGCGCGCCAACCACAACCTGGTGGTGGACTACACGCGGACCTTGTCTCCGACCAGCGTCCTGAACATCCGCACGGGTATGCAGCGCTACCTCACGGCCAACGTCAACGGCAAACGCGGGGAGGTGACGCCGAAAGAACTGGGCTTCAGTTCTTCGTTCGTTGCGCAGGCCTCGCCGTACTTCCCGTACTTCAGCTTTGGCGGCAGTCCGCTGGGCAGCACGGAGTTTACAGGTGCGGGGCAGAGCTCCGGCAACTTCACGCCGGACCAGATCAACAACGTGGACGCCACCTGGTCAAGGATTATCGGAAAGCACACCCTGAAGATCGGCGGCCAAGGCCGTTTGGAGCGGACCTACAATGTGGCTCCGGGTTACAATGCCGGGGTGTTCGGCTTCAGCCGGACATACTCGAACTTGGACCCTCAGGTAAGCACGGCCGGTACAGGCGACCCGGTGGCCAGCTTCCTGATGGGAGTAGGCGGCGCTTCCATCGATATACAGTCGCTCCCTGCGCGGCAGGGGAAGAGCCTGGCGTTTTTCGTGCAGGACGACTTCAGTGTGACGGCGAAGTTGAAGATCAACCTCGGTCTGCGCTGGGACTGGACCGGACCAATGACCGACCGGTACGACGCGATGACGGGCATTTTCGATGAGAGTGCGACCAGCCCTCTGGCAGCGCAAGTGGGGAACGCCTTGGGCGCCTCCAGTTGCCCGGCGTGCGCCAGCCTGCGCGGTGGTTTGACTTTCCCCGGCGTCGGTGGACAACCGCGCAACGTGTATGATTCCGCGTACAATAACTTCGGACCGCGCATCGGCTTTGCCTACGCGCTCAATGACAAGACGGCTTTGCGTGGTGGATTCGGAATGTTCTTCGGCCCGATCTGGTACGATCCGGGCCAGCCAGCCGGTTACAGCCAAAGAACAACGTCGGTGCTGTACGACCCGAACCAGATTCCCATCAATCTGATCGACAATCCGTTTCCGTCCGGACTACTTCAGCCGACCGGATCGAGCAAGGGCTTGGCGACCAACATCGGGGCGGGGGTCAGCTACGTGGATTCTCATACGCGCGAGCCGAGGTCCTACCAGGCCAGCTTCGAAATTCAGCGCGAACTTCCCTGGAGCATGCTGCTCAGCGTGGGTTACACGTACAACAAGAACGACCGGCTGCCAGTGAACCAGCCGCTCAACGTCTATTCGGAAGCTCTGTTTGTGCAAGGCGCTTCGGTGTTGAACAAGCTGGTGGACAATCCTTTCGCCGGCCTGGCGCCGGGCTACTCGCTAAATCAATCGAAGATTGCCTTCGGCTCGCTGCAAGTGCCGTACCCGCAGTTCACGGGCGTGACCAGGATGAACACGCCGATCGGCGACTCCCGCTACGACGGTGTGCAGACGCAGTTGACCAAACGATTCAGCCACGGCTTGAGCATGAGCGTGGCCTACACTGTTTCGAAGAAACTGGGCCACTTCGGCTACCAGAATTCCTTCGACAACTTCCTGGAAAAAACCGTGGACCCCTATGACATTCCGCAGGCGTTCGTGCCGAACGGCGCCTGGGAGATGCCGTGGGGGAGGAACCGGTGGATGTGGACCGACATGCCCGGCTGGCTGGACCAGATCATTGGCGGCTGGCAGCTCAACTGGATGGTGCGCATTTCGAGCGGCAAACCGTATCAGCTCGGAGCCGATACAATTCCGGTAGCTGGCGTGGACCCCAACGATGTGCCAGGTGGACAACGGTTGGATCAGTGGATCAACCGGGCGGCTTACACGCTGAATACGGACCCGTACCGGTCGCGGCGTTGGTCCTCGATTACGGGAAGGTTGCGTGAACCCCCGACGCACAGCATCGATTTCGGAATCATGAAGAATTTCCGGATCACGGAGCGTGTGAAGCTCCAGTTCATCAACAACTGGATCAACGCAACCAACACACCTCAATGGTTCGGATCAACCGGCGCTTGCGACACTGCGTCCAAGTCCTGCTTCGGACAGATTGCGGGTTTCCAGACGCAATCGAATTACCCGCGCCAGATTCAGTTCGCCGGGCGGATCAGCTTCTAACCGGCATGAGTTGGAACCCCGCCCCGGCGTTTTCCGCCTTCGGCAGCGTCGGCGGCGTGATAGGATTGACCGGTTCTTCGCGGCAACTCATTCCGAGAGGCAATCTGTCTTTCGAAGGGAAAAACTTCACCATGCGCAAGCTGCAACTCTATTGTTGGCTTTTTCTGATGCCGGCCGCGCTCGCCGCCGAAACGGCTTCAACGGACGTGTTAGCCGCACGCTGGCACGATGCCGGTTTCACCGGCGACGACAGTTACAACGCCGTCACGGCGGCTAGTGACGGCAAGATCTACTATGTCATCGCCGCTCACAGGATTGATCTGGGCGCGCGGATGTTTTCATACGATCCAGCCAGCGGCAAGGTTGTCCAGCTGGCCGACTTAACGGAGGCCAGCGGGGAAAAGGGATTGAAGGCCGTGCCGCAAGGCAAGAGTCACGTCAACTTCCATGAGCACAGAGGCAAGCTTTATTTCGCCACTCACATGGGTTACTACCAGGTGGTGGACGGGAAAGAGTTGGTCGGAGTGCCTCCGGCCGGCTACAAACCGTATCCAGGTGGACACTTTCTGGCCTATGACATGGCCAGCGGAAAGATCGAGAAGTTGGCCACCGCACCGGCGGGCGAGGGAATCATATCGCTTGCCATGGACACGCGGAAGGAACGGTTGTTTGCGCTGACATGGCCGTCGGGACGGTTTCTGATGTATGACCTGGCGAAGAAAGATCTGAAGGACTTCGGGCTCACTGCGGGGATGGGCGAGAAGGGCGTGGGGGACATGTTCCGGGTTGTGTGCCGTTCCATCGCCGTCGATCCGGTCCTGGGAACGGCCTTTTTCAGCGACTCCACGGGCGCGATCTGGCGCTACGGTTGGGCAAGACAGGAGAAGGAACTCCAGACCATCCCCGGCTGCAGCCTGAAACGTCCCATCCTCGGAACGTGGGATCCGAACAAGCCGGGCCACATGGGTTACAACTGGCGGCAGACGGTTTGGTATGGGCCGGAAGGAGTCTTTTATGGGACGCACGGCAACACCGGCAACTTGTTCCGCTTCGATCCAAGAGGGGGTTTCATCGAAACCGCGGCAAGAATCGCCTCTGAAAAAACCATCGCCATGGGCCGGTTCGACGACTTCCCGTACGGTTACCTCGGCTTGACGCTCGGCCCCGACGGCCACACGCTGTACTTCCTCACGGGAACGCCCCTCGGCGAGGAGATTCATTTCGTCACGTATCACATCCCCACGAAGAAGTACACGGACCACGGGGCGTTGGCGCTGGACGATGGGAGGCGGCCCACGTGGGCGCAATCGATCGCTGTGGGGCGCGATAAGCGCATCTACACCGTGTCAAAGATCATGGAGAAGGGGAAGCTCAAGGTCGACTTACTGAGTTTTGCCGATCCGCTGCAGGCTGCGCCTCCGACTGAGCCGCAATATGAAATGGTCCGATCCTGGTTGAACCCGGCCGGCATGCCGAACCCGCTCAAGGAGGTGCATTCGCTCTGCTTCGACAAGGGGGACAATCTCATCCTGGTCGATAGCGTTGGATCGCGCGTGCATCGATTCACGCCGGAGGGCAAGTGGCTCTCCGAGATTGGGCTGGGACCCGGAGACGGGCCTAGTCAGTTCAATGCGCCTCGGGACGCGCGTGTTCACCGTTCCGGTGAGATTTTCGTTTCCGACGCCAATAACTACCGAATTCAGGTTTTCAGTCACGAAGGGAAGTTTCTGCGCATGTTCGGCAGCAAGGGGAGCGGGCCGGGACAATTGCTGCGGGGCCACGGATTGGAGTTCTCTCAAGATCACGAAAGGCTCTACGTCGTGGATGTCGATAACAACCGCATTAGTGTGTTCGAACCTTCGGGGAAATTTCTGTTCAGCTTCGGCAAGAAGGGCGAAGCGCCGGGTGAGTTTCGCGATGCCCACGGATTGGGCGTCGCGCCAAACGGCGACGTGGTCGTCTCGAACTATTACGGGCCGGTCCAGCGGTTTACAGCCGACGGCAAGTTCCTCTTCGATTTCGCTCCGGCCGGCTTCCGAAACTGGGTTCACTTCCACAGCATGACGACGGACAATCAAGGCAACACGTACCTGGCCGCGCGCCACCAGGACGGCCGCAACGGCATAGCCGTCTACGACAACCGCGGCGCATATGTGGCGGCGTTCTCGGCGATGACCGCGGAGGGCGAACAGGGCGTCAAGACAGCCGCAGTCGACGATGCCGGGAACATCTACGTCGCTGTAGAGAGCCGAAACAAGCACGGTGTGCAAGTGTTTCGGAGGAAGCCATGAAGGGTTGGCGGTTGTGTTTTTGGCCGCTGCCTTGCTCCCGGCCAAGGAATTACAAACTGGCGATGTGTTGGGGCGAGCGCGGCGACGGGCCCAGTCGACTCCGGGGTGCGCATCGCAGCCGTGGGTAGTCGAAACCCAGTGACTATTTGGAATCAGCAACTTGCGACCCCGGACCACTCGCCTCTCGCGGTGACGTTGGGCCGCGTTACTACATGGCGTCGTGCCCGCGTGCATCCTCTCACTCCTCTTGGCCGTTTTTGTCCTCCTGCGCAGCCATAGCGACACGGCCCTTGAAGGCCTTGCCCTTCGGCAGCAGGTTGCGGCACCGAAACGCAAGCTGCTGCGGCCGACGTTGAACGCCCTGGATCGGCTCTTCTGGACGACCCTCAGGCTGTGTGTAGACGAAACTCAGTGAACGTTTGGAATCAGCAACTTCCGATCCAGCCC